>JASFTL010000455.1:0-3838 GCA_050053555.1 Desulfobacterales bacterium | reverse complement strand
TGCGGCGGCGCTTTGCGGGTTCCTGTCGTCAGCATCTGGGATAGAAATACATTATAAAATATCACCATAAATAAAATGGTAAACAGGCTCCACGGCACGCTCCGGTAGATCTCTTTGATTTGTTGCTTTTGAAACGTGTTTAGCAGCAGCACATCCTGCTCATTTAACTGCTTCCGAAATGGTATTAAAATATCGCCGGGCTGAAAGCTGAGGGTCTGAATTGGATATTGGCGTTGAATCTTGTCGAGTCGTCTGGCATTTTCATTTTTATCGAATTCCAAGTTTGACAGCAGCGTCGCCTGGCAGATTTTAAGGATAGGATCCAGTATCGATTTGTTCACCTGCCAGAAAAGCTGTTCGACCTTTTGCTGCATCGAAAATCGCGCCTTTTGCAGGGTTATCAATTCATCAATCGGGGAAATTACGGGAGTTGCAAGTGCGGAGTCGTGGATTTCAATGGCTTTTTTGCCTTTCAAGTGTCGGGGGCCAGGCAAAATTTTATTTTGCAGAATGGTTTCTTCAATGGTTAAAATCCCCTCTAGCAGTTTTTTAAGATCCCGATACTGAAGCACCTCGGCCAGCGATTCTTTGGATACATCCACACCGAGTTCTGAATTGATTTTCGTTATAAAGTCATCGAATCTTTTTTTTCTTTGGGTCTGCAGGGACAGAAATTCTTTGGTCAGGGCCTCCATTTTTTTTCTGGATGCTTCAACCTTTGCGGGAACGTAATTAAATACCGGAACATATTGCGAAAGCGCCTGCATTCGTTTTGAACTCAGTGCTTTTTTCCGGTCATAGTCGAAGGGTTGGCGGGCTCTTATGGTGAGCATTATGTTGTGTTCGGTTTTGGGGGGCCGAAGGGCAAGATAGACGTTTTCAGCATAGCAGGCAAAAATCGTGATAAGAACTAATGTCGTATTCAAAAATAATTTCATCTTTAAAATGTTACCAAAGACCCGCCGGCTGAACACAGTTAATTCTTATAAAAGATATGCGTCCCGCATCCACTGGGCCTCACCTTGTCCGGCCGCTTCGCATGCTGAGCTCGAGGGCAAGCCTGTCTCACATCTGCTCGCCATGCGAGCAAGGCGAGGCAGGCGTGGTGTCGGACGAGATCTGCGGTGATTAAGGTTTCTCTTCATTAATTTTCATGCAAGATTTAGGTATTAAATGATCTGCGCGAAATTCAAACGGACCCACATCATAACTAGCCGCGCGAACGGAGTCAATCAAATCTATTTAAACAAGCTAAATTTTTCTCCACAACGGCCGATATATACATTAAGCAGTTTGCCCCAATGGAGTACTGGCCAGTCGGGCAACGGTTGAAGCTGGAGCGATATTCTGGAAATGCAGGTATGGGATCATCGCATTAGTGCGAAACGGGAAGCGCCACATTGACCGTAAAATAAAGAGGGTCATTTGATTGAAGAAATGTCGTTGTAGATGCCTGTCCTAAGATGCTGTAATTTTTAGCACTTTATCCGATTCTTGACTTTTTGTGGTCTTTCTGGCATAATTTATTGTAATAACATAATGATTTTAATATTTTAGGTTTTGCTAACTTCCCTGATTTGCGCTATTTCTTTTCGCTTCCAGATACAAAACCTTTCTCAGAACCCGTTGCCGAAATGCAGTCTTCCAGTCCGGGGTTTTGTTAGGAGAGTTTGATACTGCGGATCGATTTGAGTCGTTATAGAGGAGAGTAAAAATGCTGGGAAAAAAATTCTCCCGCTTAAAAAAGCAGAAAAACAATGAGACAGGCGCGATGGCGTCATCGAATCATTCCAACCCTGCTCACAAAATTGGCCGGATCGCAAAAATGTTGAGCGCGTCCGGGAGGGTTAGCCTGGCATCCCTGCGCAAATTGGCCCAGGAGCATGAAGTCGACACCTTTACTCAATTTATACGACGCCCTGTGCTTGTCGGTTCCGCGATCAAGTCCGGTATCATTTCCAGTGCGGGGGTGGCTAGTGACGCGCTTAACAGCACCCAAATTTTTGAACCATCCAAGAGTCAAAGCAATTCAATTTCAGCTTCTGAAAGCTTAAAACACGCCATTTACCCCCTGGTAAAAGGCGAGTATCCGGCAACCCCCCGGGGCGCTTTTTACATCGGACGCATCAACGGCAATGATATGATTATGCCGGACTATGCGATTTCGAAACGCCACGCGATTATTGATATTGAGGATGGGGCCTATTACATTCGAGATACCGGCTCCACCAATGGCACCAAGATAAACGGCTCACGGTTGGGCAAAAAACGTACGCAACTCAGAGATAAAGATGTCATTGCCTTTGCCCGCTATGAATTTACCTTTCTTTATCCGAAATCTTTATACATAATGCTGCAGGATGTTAAATCCTAGTGTCATGTCCCGCTAAAATGTTCCCTAAGTCGTAATGACTATCGTTTCAGATTCCAGTGTTCAGGCATCTGACTGTTGGTCACTGATCACTTGCTCATAGCCAGTAGCCAGCCTGCGACGAGCTACATTCGGCCTGAGCTCAAGTCGAAGGCAGCCGGTCGAAGCGAGTTGCCAGCGGCCGAAGAACTGAAAAGCCGAACCGTTGAACCTTGAATCCACAAGCCTAATATCTGACACCTGAAACCCAACAAATGCTTTCCGGCCTTATTTAGCCAACTCTGTTTTTATCGCACGGCCCAACTTTTCCAGCAAATACGGCTTTTTAATATAGGGTCCGGCACCCATTTTCTGGGCTGCTTTCACCCGTTCAGATTCTGAATATCCACTGGCGATGATTGTTTTTTGGCCCGGATGTATTGCTGTAATTCGCTTATAGGTTTCCAGGCCATCAATCCCTGGATCCATGATCATATCCAGGACGATTAAATCCGCCGAATGATGGTGCATGTGATTTACGGCTTCTTCGCCACTGGCGACAGTGGTTACGGTATATCCCAGCTTTTCAAGCATTTCTGAGGCAATCAGCCGCTGTTCTTTGATATCGTCTACCACCAGGATAGACTCTCCCCGGCCTTTTATTTCTTCTAAGCTTACCAGATCGACTTCTTTGATTAATTCCTGGCGGGTGACGGGAAAATAAAGTGTGATGGCCGTTCCTTGTCCCTCTTTGCTTTTGACATCGATATACCCCCGGTGGTCTTTAACCGTACCCCAAACCACTGCCATTCCCAGTCCAGTGCCGCTGCGGCCCATCGACTTTTTCGTATAAAACGGTTCGAAAACCCGTTCGACATCTTCAGGGGCCATGCCGATTCCGCTATCCTCAACCGATAACGTCACATAATCGCCCTTTCCGATATCATCAAATGCGTTTTTGGGTCTATCCTCATGCTGGTTTTCAGTGCGGATGACGATTTTGCCCCCGTCAAGCATGGCTTCGGCCGCGTTGGATACCAAATTCATTATGGTCTTTGATAGATGAACCGGTGAACCCAGAATGTTTAACAGATTGGTTTCCAGATTCCGCTCTATTTTTACATCCGGATGGTCTATTTGTAATTTCTCATGCTCAGGGCTTAGCAGATATTCGGAAACAATGCTGTTTAAATTGACGACTTCTGTAGCCGCAACCCCTCTGCGGGCCAGCGTTAATAGATCCTGAACAATCGCCGCTGCCTTTTCGCCTGATTTTTGAATGGTCAAAATGGGTTTTCGTAACGGGCTGTCCTCGTCGAATTCCATTAATAAAAGCTCTGGATAACTGACGATACCGGATAAAATATTATTCAGATCGTGCGCCACGCCGCCAGCCAGGGTGCCAATGGCTTCCATTTTCTGCGCCCGCTGCAACTGAGCCTGCAACTCCTTCTTTTCCAGATCTGCTAGCTTGCGTTCGGTGATGTC
>JASFTL010000454.1:0-3840 GCA_050053555.1 Desulfobacterales bacterium | reverse complement strand
ATTTAAGGTACGCCTCCGGCGGAAAAGTTATAGAAAACCATTTATAAAACGACGGAGCGCAGCAACATTCACAAATCTTCAAGCTTCAATTTTCAATATTCAATTCTCCCGCTGTCTTCTGTCATGATTTGAGAAATTTGGCAACAGCTTTTAGCGAATACCGAGATGCTTGCGGCTAAAGTATTTGCCCAAAGTGTCGATATCAAACTTGATGGCTATTGCATTCGACGGTGACTATAATGCTTTGAAATTATACAAAAATGGATAATGAACCGCAAAAAACCATTTTATTTGTTGATGATGAAGAAAGTATTCTGAGCGTTTCCAGCGAATACTTTCAGCGCAAGGGTTACCGGACGCTGACAGCCAAAAGTGGTGTTCAAGCACTTAAAATTCTCGAGCATCAGAGCGTAGACTGTTGTTTTACCGATATTAATATGCCCGAGATGAATGGTCTCGAGCTTGCCGAAAAAATCAGATTAAACGACAATACCATGCCGGTGATCGTAATGACCGGCTATCCCTCCTTGGAGAATACCATCCAGACAATTAAAAACGGTGTGGTTGATTTTCTCATCAAACCGGTCAACTTAAAACAGATGGAATTGAGCGTCCAAAGGGTAATTCAGCAACGCAAACTATTTGTTGAAAATGTTCTCCTAAAAAAGGAGGTGGAAAGCAAAAAGCGTCTGGAGAAATTAAACCAGGAATTGCTTTACAAAGTCGAAGAACTCAATATTCTTAACAAAATTATGAGTAAATTTGCCACCATCAGCACGAGTACCGATGTGTTCAAACGGGCCGTTGATGTGGCGCTGGAGGTTGCCCATGCTGATCTAACTAACTTTTATGTAATCAATGAAACCGTTCAAGAACCGGTAGAAGTGTCATCTGCAGTGGCGGGTCAACTCCCTGCTCCCACACCCTCGCCTGCTCATGAAACCGCGCCTGGCATGTTGCCGACGCAGCAATGCAAAAACTTCGAAACGTCCAAATCGACGCTTATTATGGAAGTTGTGTCGGATCAGATTCCGCTATTGATCACTGAAAACGCCGGAACCAACGGTTTGCCGCAGGATATCAACTCGGCCATGATCGTGCCACTAAAGATCCGCGAAACTGTCTTTGGTGTTTTAGCAGCATTTGTCAATCAGGGTGCGAAGCGCTTCACCGAAAAAGACCTCTATTATCTTTCATTTTTAGCGCAAAGTGCAGCGCAGGCTATCGAAAACTTGGCGCTTTATGAAAATATATATGAAAATCTTTTTGCTACCCTTTACGCATTTGTAAAGGCGGTGGAAGCCAGGGACTTATATACTCAGCAGCATTCCAGCCGGGTAACAGGATTGTCCTTGATTTTAGGTCGGCGTCTTGGCTGCTCGAAAGAAGAACTGGATACGCTTAATTTTGCCGGTCACCTGCATGACATCGGAAAAATCGGAATTCGGGATGAGATCCTCCTTAAACCCGGGCGACTGACCGCCGAAGAATTTGAGAAAATAAAAGACCATCCGGTAATCGGTGCCAATATTTTGGAGCAGCTCGGCTTGTGGGAACAGGAAAGAAAAATTATTCGATGCCATCATGAGCGATATGACGGTACCGGTTATCCGGATGGGATAAAGCACCAAAAAATTCCTTTTCTAGCACGCATTTTATCTGTGGCGGATGTCTATGATGCCATGGCGTCTGACCGTGCATATCGCAAAAAAATGGAGGACGACGTGATTATTAGAATTATTAATGAAGGTATCGGTACCCAGTTTGATCCTGATGTCGTTGCGGCATTTAATAAGGTATATAAAGAAGGCAAGATCAGCCATTATATGAAAACCGGTGAGACGAACTGATTTTGGAATCGTAGAAATTCAAAGCAATTTGAGTCCATTCGCTCCCGGATCAATAAAAAAGCGGGATAGCCATTTAGCTAAACCGCTTTTTTTGTTATACTTATACTTGGTCGGGGCGAGAGGATTTGAACCTCCGACCCCTTGAACCCCATTCAAGTGCGCTACCAGACTGCGCTACGCCCCGACACAGGCGACCATAATTAGCACTCAAGGTAGCGGATGTCAACTATATAGAGTTGTCAGGTTTCAGGTGTCTGGGCAGTGCGTGTAATACCAAAATCTGAAATCACTATAAGACTGCTTTCAGACGATAGCCTTCAAGGCTAATGGTATGCTCTCCGGGCCAAAGACTGACACCTGAAACCTGACACCTGAACACTGATTTTCCTGAACCTGGAATTATGAGCCCTTTAAGCGATAAACTCACACGTCCTCCCCGATTAAAGCGCGGAGATACCATCGGCATTGTGGCTCCCGCCAGTCCTTTTGATGCCGATCTTTTTAATCAAGGCTTAACCATACTTGAATCGATGGGATTTCGGACGATCGTGCCTGATGAGGTATATGAAAAAAACGGATACCTGGCTGGATCGGATGCGCAGCGAGCGAAGCTTGTCGAGCGGCTTTTTCAAGACCCAAGCGTTCAGGCCATTGTTTGCGCCAAAGGTGGATTTGGTTGTCTGCGGATTTTGCCGCTGCTGGATTTTGATGTCATGCGGAAAAATCCTAAAGTGTTTATTGGACACAGCGATATCACTGCATTACTGGCTGCAATCACTGCGAAAAGTCGACTGGTGACCTTTCACGGCCCGGTGGTTACCACTCTCGCGGAAGCTCCGAAACTCACGCGTCACAGCATGCTGGCGGCCATTTCGACCGATACGCATCTTGAGATTACCCCCAGCAAGGCCGTTATCATCAAGTCGGGCAGGACACGAAACCCGGTTATCGGCGGTAACTTGACAACTTTGTGCCATATGATTGGAACGCCTTTTGAACCCAGGCTTGGTCATCATATTCTGTTTTTAGAAGATCGCGGTGAAGCACCTTATCGAGTTGACCGTATGCTGTCTCAGATGAAACTTGCCGGCTGCTTTGAAGGTATTGCTGGCTTGGTTCTCGGAAGCTTTGAAGAATGTGGGGCTCTGGATGCAATTTTTCAAATTTTCGAAGAACATTTCAGGGATACCGGCGTGCCGATTCTTGCAGGTTTCGATGTGGGACATGGGCAGCAAAACACGACCATTCCGTTGGGTATTGACGCCACATTAGACACCGATAAACAGATTCTGTCATTTGATCAGCCGGCTACAACCTAATTCGTAGTCAGAGAGTAGCGACTAGTAGCGAAAAGCATGATAGAAGAAATTAGAAACAATATAGTTATGAAATCGGTTGACAGATTGATGAGACAAGCAGTTGCGAAAAAGATATTTCCCGGCGGCGTTTTACTCGTCTCGAAGAAAGGCGAAACCCTTTTCTCAAACGCATACGGGGTAGCGCATCTTTCCTCGCGGGCGCCCATGACCTCTGAAACGATTTTTGATTTAGCTTCCCTGACAAAACCTCTGGCGACGACGCTGGCGCTGATGAGACTTGTCCAGCACAATCAAATCAAATTGGATGATGCCCTGGGTCGGATATTGCCTGAATTCAAACGCACCGAAAAGGCCGGGGTAAAAATCAAAAACCTGCTTTATCATGATTCCGGGCTTCCGGATTACCGGCCTTACTATAAAACCCTGGCAGGCATTGACCCGGATTCACGCAGAGGTGCGCTACGAAAACTTTTGGTGCAAGAACCGCTCGTCCATCCCATCGGTAAAACCGTCTGTTACAGCGATTTGGGGTTTATGATTCTGGCATGGGTCGTTGAACGCGTTTCGGATAAACGCCTGGACCATTTTGTAATAGATGAGTTTTATCGACCTCTGGGACTTGAAAATCTTTTCTTTATTTCAAATAACACGCTGAAAAACCGGGGTCTCTT
>JASFTL010000453.1:0-3853 GCA_050053555.1 Desulfobacterales bacterium | reverse complement strand
GATTCAATCTCAAACGAAACTGTAAGTTTTTATTGGAACAAATTATGAATAACAACCTGCCGGTAAACCAAATCATCTCATCAATTGAGCCATGGACTAATATTGAAGATATTTATCAAACCATGACTGTCCGCCAAGACCTTTTAGCTACGGTAGTCCTTGAATGGAAATGATAATCAATGGGAAAATATGATAAACTCACAGCCGGCATCATTGGCTGCGGTCGCATGGGAGTCAGGACGCCAGATCGTGTGCGTCAGAGCGTTCCAGAGGGTTGGTTGCCGCTAAGTCATGCGGAAGCCATTAAAAGTATCAATGATCTTGAGCTGGTTGCATTATGTGATAAGGATCCAGAAAGAGTTTCTTGGGCGGCTGAAGCGTACAAGGTCTCCAAGACATATGATGATTTTAAATCCCTTATTTGTGAAACGAAACCCGATATTGTATCGATAGCCACTCGAACTGAAAAACGGTGCGAAATTATAAAGTTCGCAGCAGAAAATGGTGTAAAGGCTATTCATACTGAAAAGCCAATCAGTCGAAATATTTCAGACTGTCGCAAAGCGCTGAAGGCAGTCGTCGATAATAATGTAAAGTTTTCCTATGGAACATATCGTCGTTACATGGACATCTATCGGAAGGCGAAGGACTTGATCAAAACCGGTGAAATAGGGCAGCTTTTAGAGATTTGCATTGAACATGGTAAAACCATGCTGTTATGGAATCATCCGCATTCAATAGATTTACTGTTATTTTTTTCTGATTGTTTGGATGTAGATTTTGTTCAAGCCTATTGTGATATCAAGGCTTCCAAGTCTAACGCATTGTTTCTGGATGATGATCCCATCTTGGAATTTGCATTTGTCAAATTTAAGAATGGCGTCAATGGTATTGTTACATCAGCATCGGGATTGAATATACGTTTGTCTGGAACGGACGGAACGTTAAATATTGTGGGCGACGGCAGTTGGCTTGAGATAAGAAAAAAAACTTCGAATCAAACACCCTACCATCTTAAAGTTGATAAATTAATTGTTGAATCTGAATTAAGCGGTACCCAACGCGCCTTTTCAGAACTCATTTCAGCTGTCAGGGGGGATAACAATAAATTGTCCATCACAACCGAAACCGTCTGTGCCGGCCAACGTATCTTACTAAGTATTGCCCAATCTTCGATTTTAGGCGGTCAAAAAATTGATCCTCTCCAACTGGATGAATCGTTTACGGTTACGGGCAAATTTGGAGAGTACTATGCATAAAATACTAGCTGATTCGAAATTTCTAAGTGAAGCAGCAAAGCAATTAATATGAGTTGCCGTAAAATGTCAAATTGGATTTAAAAGAAAGAGAAATATGCGGAAGATCATAAAATCATTTTATTGGTTGGTCGATAACTTTTTAACCGCTGCTTTATTGAAACGGATCAAACCCGTTGATATTCACAATTCAGAATATATTTTCATATTCAGTCATGTAAAATCAAATTATTCAGGGAAACTGTATACTTTACTATTGCATGAATTCTCTAAGCAAGGCGTTGCATCTTATTTTCTGTTTAAAAACAATTTGCTGAGTTCTTATTATCCCCGCTTTGATATAGACGGACATAAAATAAGTAATGCATTTACCGTGGAAAAAAAGAAAAGATTAATTAAATCATCAGATGGACAGCGGCTTTTTTTTGAATGGGCGGTTGACATTGAAAATAAAAAAATTGAAGCGAAGGGAATAAATTTTTTTCCGATAGTAACTAATACGTTACGGGCGATACAGAAACGATATAATGTTTTTTATAATGATGAAAATAATAAGCCCGTTTACAGTGATTTAATTCAATCCTGCGATTTGCTCCTAAAATATTTTCTTTTATTAAAAGATTATGCAAATAAGACTAATAAAAAAATTCGACTGGTCGGCTGGGAAATAAGTTATATCCCCAATGGTGTCTTCAGGATGCTTTGTGATCAATTAACCTATAATCGAGATATTGAGTTTATTGAACTGGATAGGGGGAACATAGGCTATTTTGGACAGTATCATTTTAGGGAAAGTTATATTTCAACCGTCAATCACACGAGAACAAAGTCTTCATTCGGATGGGCCGTTTCAAAAGAAGAGCTCGCCGAAGTCGATGACAAAGAGATTGAGCTCGACGAATTGCTGAAACCGGTTTCAAAGGCCCTTGAAAAAGATATTTATGACAAAATCCCGGACAACCAGAAAACAGTGATGAAGACACTTGAAGAATATCAATCCAAAGAGAAAAAGATCTTTGTCCTTTTCGCTCATCTTTTTTATGATACTCCGCTTGATGATGAATCAGCTGCCTTCAACGGCATGTGCGAGTGGATCAAGGAGACAATCAAATATTTTAATGGAAAAGAAAACCTTTTACTCATCAAGCCTCATCCGTCGGAGCTTAGAAAAGATGAACCCAAGAAAAAACCAAATGAAACCCTGGCAAGTTTTTTACGTGATGCTCAATTGTCAGATAATATTATTATATTGGAGCCACGCGTATTTACAGTTAAAGATTTAAGCCCGTTTATGTCATGTGGACTAATATGGCGGTCCAGTGTTGCCATGGAATTAACATTTCTCGGCATACCATGTATAATTGCCGGCAACCCATATTATAGCGTATTAGATTTAAATATTGTTAAGGATAGGGAGCAGTATTTTGACATGATCAAACGTTCGCATGAAATAAACGTGCCTGAGAAGCTGAAAGTCGATATCGCCAAATACCTGTATCTGCTTGAAAAGAAGCATGCTTATGTTGATTGCATATCCTATGATGTGAAACGGAGAAAAATACATTGGAACAGAAAAGCACTGAAAAGCTATTTGAAAAGTGGAAATCAAACAGTTAATTCTATTGTTGACAATATGCTTGAATAATCGTGAGAACATTTTAACACCAGATAGAGAGTAACATTATGAAAATATTTATATTGGGAGCTGGAAAATCCGGCACGACTGCCCTTTTATATAAAGTAGCCGGGGGACTCCCCAATTGCCGAGCTTTTTCCGGCGGTACCCCCGGAAAATATCTGGGGGATTATGAAAATGCGGTCTACAAGCACACGTACTATGAACGCAAAGGAAAAAGCTTTGATCTCTATCGTGAACATCTTGAGAAGGAGCACTATGACCGTAAAATTTGGATGGCCCGCGATCCCAGGGATGCCGCCGTAAGCCGGATGCTGTATCGATGGCATAAGGGATACCGTGGTCGCAAAAAACAATATCAAAGCCATCTGAATTCTGTGTTAAAAAAGGAACAGAACCCCCGATCCATCTCGTTTCATGAAATTTGCCGTTACACAGGCTTTGACCAATGGCCCCGATCAATCGAAGAGGTCTTAGCGGAGGAGCGTTCTCGTTACGACAATATGAGCAAATTTGTCAGCAGCCTCGGGAACGACTGGTTTTTGTTTAAATACGAAGACATGGTGGCTAAAAATTTCTCCGATTTGAACGCATATCTGGGCTTCGATGTTGATCAAGATGCTGAAGTTCCGGTGTCAACCGGAAAAGCGAAGGTTGTCAGGAAAAAGACAACCGGAGACTGGCGTCACTGGTTTAGCGAAGCGGATGTGGCGCTTTTTAAGCCTGTATATCGACCTTACATGGAACTGATTGGATACGATTGTGATGAGTCGGCTCTTAGCTCTAATCCGGTCATCGAGCCGGAATACTCGTCGATGTACATGAAACGTTTGCAGAAAAGAAAGCCTTTAGACGTCGTTCGATGGATGGTGGATATGGCCCTTAAGCGTTTGAAATAGCTTTTAGTCATTGGGCTGTATTAACTGATCTTTAAAATTAATTTTAGATACCTGTGGGTTCT
>JASFTL010000452.1:0-3862 GCA_050053555.1 Desulfobacterales bacterium | reverse complement strand
CATCACCGATAAATTGCCTGATGGCGGAATACTTCAGCGGACCGCGCCAAATGATCGCGTCGTCTTTGCTGGGCGTAAATGATTCGATGGATATGGCACTCAGATTCTGCGAGTATTTCATCGGGCTGAGCTTGTTGTTTGAAGTGAGCTCCGGCATGCCGTTTATTCCGAGCATTCGCGGGACATCCGGGCCGTGCAGATCAACGTCCATTATCCCGACCTGATGCCCGCTGTTGGCCAGCGCAATCGATAGATTTACAGAGGTGCTGGTTTTGCCAACGCCGCCTTTGCCGCTCATGACAATGATTTTATTTTTTATTTTGTCCAGTGATTTCTTGACGGCTGCATCTTTTTCAGCCTGCTCTTTCTGCGGATCCGGCGGCATGCGATTTTCAATTTGGACCATTTCGATTATCTCCTTTTTTCACCAAGCCGGTGGATTGATTATTAATCTTTTTAGTTTCTAAAAAATCATTCGGCGTGCATAGCGGACATCGCCCGGGTTTTCCGGTCGCTTTTTCTTGCTCCCACTTTTGGATACAGATTTTGAATCTGAAGATTCGCCTTTACGCGGCGATGCGATAGCTGATGGTCGGCTTAGAGGCGACCCGCCGGTTTTTTAAGGGCCGTACCCTATCATCGGGTTTTTTTAAAAAAACACACTCAAAGAAAAAACGTAGTGCTGACCGATCGATTGTCAAGTCGTAGGCGCTTTCAGCATACAGCCAGACAACAACCGACGGATTCAGTGTTATTTACAATGATTGCCAAATTTGGCAACTGTGACAATTTTTGTCTATCATTTCCAGTATTACATTCGGCGGTAATTAACTCTAACTGACTATGATTACACATAATATCAAACAGAGGTATTTGGCATACATATTGCTGAATTTTGGGAGACGAGTGAGAACAACCTTTATTTTACATTTATGAATTGAATCGAATTCCAAAAAGCATCTTGCAAAGAGACCGGGATGATTTCAGCGAAGGCCATGGTTCTAAAACATAAGAACAGCAGCGGTTTTACCTTGATGGAACTGATGATTGCCGTCGGCATCATCGGCGTTCTCGCAGCCATCGCTATTCCCAACTACATCCGATATCGTCAAAGAGGACTGGTTGCACAAGCTCAATCCGAATCCAAAAATATACAAATCGCCATCGTGAATCTTGCTGTAGATACCGGCTTGTGCCCGGGTGGAAGCATCGCCGGTGTTCAGAAGGCCAGCGGGTCCGGCAATGAATACGAGGATCTAAGCACGCCCGCCATGGGACTGGCATCAACAGACGGTTCTTACCCCGATTGGCAGGGACCGTACTACACGGGACCGTTCCAGGATCCCTGGGATAATAATTATTTTCTTGATGAGGATTACAATTTGAATGGTCGTACCGTTACAGCGATTGGGTCCTATGGACCGAATGGCGTGGGTCTTAACCAGTATGACGCTGATGATATCGTCATTATCATACCTGCCGACTAAATATGATGAGCTTATTTTAGAAAACACCATGCACGAAACTCGTACCCCGCTTTTGAAAGCCAATTTAGCACTTCCTTCCTTCGGGA
Source organism: Desulfobacterales bacterium (assembly GCA_050053555.1). Classification (GTDB taxonomy): domain Bacteria; phylum Desulfobacterota; class Desulfobacteria; order Desulfobacterales; family JAHEIW01; genus JAHEIW01. The sequence continues at coordinate 2,289 of JASFTL010000452.1, read as the reverse complement.
TCTTAAGTTTTGCTATTAATGATCGTGATTTGATCGTTCAATGTCCAAAAATCATAAATGACACCGATGGCCAAAAACCCACCGGTCAGCAGGTATAAAATTCCGGTTATCCATTTGCGCATATACATGCGATGAATTCCGAAAATACCCAAAAACGTCAGCAGGATCCAGGCGATATTATAGTTAATCTTACCTGCTTTAAATCGTATGTCTGCTTTGCGATCCATAGACGGAATTAAAAAAAGATCGACGATCCAGCCGACAAACAGCAATCCCAGGGTAAAAAAATAAATAGTGCCCAAGGCCGGATAGCCATAATAAAATCGATGCGACCCGGTGAATCCGAACAGCCATAGTATATAACCGATGGTTTTACGATGCGTATCTGCATTCATAGTCAAAATTGACCTCCTTTACCTTTTTTGAAAAACAAAATATACCCATAAATGATCACATTTACGCCGATAACGATACCGCCCAGGATAAACTGAACTTTGCGGGTAAGCCCTGAAGGATACAGAATCGACAATAAGTAGTGTCCCACAAAGTCACCGCCGTATCCTGTATCTCCGCCCTTTTGGCGCAGCCAATTTTCCAAAGGGGTCAGCGGACAGATTCTTCCGGAAAATTCTATCCAGGCTGCCCAGACGGCGGCCGGAAAATGCAGGCAGAGAATCTTGCGCCACCAGATCGCCAGCAGCGCACCCAGCAGCGAAAAAAGCACAAAACTTAAATGAATAACAACCACAAAATCGGCCAATAGATGATAAGAAATGTTCATCGCTCTAGCATCGGTAACCTTGGACATTTACCCAACCATTTGACCGGGCATTCATTCGTTGAGGGTTCGAGGCGTTTTTACCTGAAATCCAGTATGCGACAACCTCAGACTCGTTCAGACCCGTAAAGGGTTCCGGCCGCATGCGATCCGCCACAAGGTATGCCTTATCCGACCTAACGGCCGCAGATACGCTTAGATTCACCTCGGCGCATATTGCATTTCAAATAATAACTCCCGGATCCCTCACCCGTCCCCTCAATGGGTCAATGTATCCGCTTGTCACTGATTTATTCAGTCTCAGCGAGCTTCAAGCGCACAAACATCCAGGGGGCGCCCAGTCCAGCCCAAAGGCCGACCAGTGCATATCGAATAAAGCGCCACAGCCCTGCCGGCTCCAGTGCTGCAAACCCCTTCCGCAGTCCCATCCAGATGCCCAAAAGAATCAGCATGCCCACCAAATAACGCAGCAATTTCTTCAAAGGGCTTGCGTCAGCACAAAATTGAATCCAGCGCTGTTCAGCAATAATTCCCGTCGCAAACCCCATTAAAACCCCGCAGGCGCTTAAGGCGTACAGCGCCTCCCCTGGATGAATTAAAATGAGTCCTATCGGAAGCAAAACTGCTGCTGCCATTTGCCAGATCAGCCCTTTTCGGTCCAGCCAAGCTTCAATATTAAAGGCGAAGCGAAGGTATAAAACCAGCAGGACGGCACCTAAAATATAGCCGCCGACAAGATCTGTTGGAAAATGAACGCCCAGATAGAGGCGCGACAGCGGAATTCCAATCATCAAAAGTGAGGCAAAGATCCATAACCAGCGGCGTCTGAAATGCAAAGCCAGATACCCCCATACCACCACCGCGCTCTGGGTGTGCCCGCTCGGCAACCCGCCGCCGCCGGCGTGAACCAGCGCTCTGACTCTGGCATCATATTGAAAAGGACGCGGCTGGTGGGCCATCACCTTGGCAAAGGAGTTCACATAGGCTGAGATCAAAAAAAGGATCAGCAGTCTAGTACCCCTGCGGGGGTCAAGACACCAATAAATGAAAGGCATAAAGATCAGAAAAAACTCAAGATTTCCCAGAAAGGTCAGGCTTTTAAATGGCAAGTCCAAGGCCGGGCGAAATTGTTGAAACCATAAAACCACCTGTATGCCTGCGTCTAAAATATCTTCTGGTATCAACATTGATGCTGCTTCAAACCGCTTTCAGGATCAAATTACTTTATTCCTGACTATCCCGTTCATTGCCACAATCAACGGACGACAGAAAACAGACACTGAATATATTTATTCAGCCGGCTGCCACTGTATAACCTGCCTTTTAAAATCAATATGATATTGAAAATTCTTCAAAAAACTCATGCCCAGCAGACCATGATAGGATACCGGTGGCCCTTCATGATTGATAATCAATACCTTTGCTTTATTCACTTTCCGAGGACCCACTTTCAGATAGCTGACTTCCCCTAACTCAGAATAGATGCGCTGTCCGCTGGCCACCTGCGGCAG
>JASFTL010000451.1:0-3875 GCA_050053555.1 Desulfobacterales bacterium | reverse complement strand
ATCTCCTAAGTTCCCTGAAAATCACCTTATCCATCTGCAAAATAACTTAAGTTTGGTCACTGCCAGGCCGATATAAGGCTATATATCTGCAGGGTTGGAGACCAACGTCATAAATATTTGAATGCAATGCCCTTTTAAGATTCGTTAATATTTAAATGAGTTCACTATTGAGGATCGCATGAAAAAACAGATTGATACGTTTATCCAGGATCTGAAATCGAATAAAAAACTCGATTCATTTGATGAAGCTTCTACGAAACAGGCGGTTGTTTTAAGATTGCTGTCGTTTTTGGGCTGGGATATCTTTGATGTGGATGAAGTCTCTCCGGATTTCTCCGTCAACTCCTTCAGTGTTTCTTATGCCCTGCGGATAAAGAATTCCAACAAAATTTTTATCGAGGTAAAACGCATTCACGAAAAACTGGATAATCATCAAAAGTCACTGCTCAGTTTTGCCGCACGGGAGGGTGTGAACGTTGCAATCCTGACCAATGGTATTATTTGGTGGTTTTATCTAGCATCTGCTGCCGGAAGTTCACAGGAAAAATGGTTTTACTCAGTCGATCTCTTGAAGCAAAATGCAGATGAATTTGTTCCGCAAATAATGGATCTGCTGAGCAAGTCCAAGGTCGCCGGGGGCCAGGCATTAAAGACAGCCAAGTCCCTTAACCAAAATAAAAAACAAAAAATGGCCTCTGATATTATCCCTGAAGCCTGGAATAAACTCATTTCCCAACCCAATATGATTTTTATTGAATTATTAAGGGAAACCACCGAAAAAATCTGCGGTTACAAAGTCGAGACCAAGATCGTTGAGCGATTTTTAGAAAAAAATTTAGACCAATTGTTAATCACTAAACATTCGGCCGCCAGCGCAGCACCACCTTCTAAAATCATAGAAATCCCCAAAATAGAGGATAAACCGACGCCGAATTTTTCAATTGTGTCTCCCAAAAATTCCGTCAAAAAAGCAGAGAGCTATAAAGACAAAGATATCAAATCCTTCACCTTTAACGGTAAAACAAATCCAGTCCGCAACTGGGAGGATATGTTAATCAATCTTTGTGAATATTTTGCGATTATCCATTCCACGGATTTTGAAAAAGTGCTGTGGATTTCAGGCGAGGACAACACCTATTTTTCCCGCTACTCGGATCAATTACGGATCCCGGAAAAAATTAAAGGAACCAATATTTATGTGGAAACCAAGCTCCGCCCCGATGAAATTGTTAGGACTTCGCGAAGTCTTTTAGCTGAATTCGGTTATAAAGACCAAGATTTAACAATTACGACGGCATAACGTCAAAGATCCGGTAAGTCGCACCCCCGGGATGCTTTATGGCGTCCAGCCAGTATGGCATCCGCTATTCAGCCTGTCTATTTATTATTTCCATTTAAACTGCTTAAAATCAGCATGCCCGCTGTGTTCATGCCGCGCAATATTCGCTGCCAAAAATCATTTGCCTTGACAAATCCAGAAGATGAGTTGAATTTAAGTACATGAAGAAAACGTATCTTTTCTACGATATCGAAACGACCGGACTCAATAAAGCCTTTGACCAGGTTCTGCAGTTCGCGGCAATTCGTACAGACCGACAGCTTAATGAAATTGAACGCCACACGATTAAGGTGCGGCTGCGGCCGGATGTGATTCCATCTCCCACTGCAATCATAACCAATCGTTTGTCAATCGAAGATCTGACAAGTGGAAGGCATGAATTCGAGGCCATCCGCCAAATCCATCAAATCGTAAATACGCCCGGCACGATCAGTCTGGGATATAACACGCTGGGCTTTGATGATGAATTCCTGAGGTTCTCGTTTCATCGCAACCTACTGCCTCCCTATACCCATCAGTACAGGAATGGCTGCCGTCGTATGGATTTACTTCCCATGGCTGTCATGTTCTGGCTTTACCGCAATAAGATAATAACCTGGCCGCAGATAAACGGAAAACCGTCACTAAAACTGGAGCATCTGCGTGAAACTAACCAGCTAAACGCCGGACCGTCTCATGATGCCGCCGTTGACGTAGGCGCTACGATCGAGCTTGCCCGCAGGTTTATCCGCGACAGGCAGATGTGGAATTATCTGTTGGGTTATTTTGAAAAAGAAACGGATGCGCATCGAGTCGATGAAATACCCATTTCCTTTCAAAGTGCTCTGGGCGAACACCGCAAGGGGTTGATGGTTAGCAGTGAATACGGTCCTCAGTTAATGTATCAGGTACCTGTCCTGTCAATCGGAAACTCAATTCCGTATTCAAATCAAACCCTGTGGCTGCGGCTTGACTCGCTGGCGTTAAAGGAAACCAAAAAGGACACCATTGATGATTCCACCTGGATAATACGCAAACGATATGGCGAGCCTGGTATCGTACTGCCGCCCCACCAGCGATATTGGAAATTTTTAAACGCTGAACGCAAAGCCATCGTTTCCGAAAATCTAAAATGGTTGCAGTCCAATCCAGCCTTATTTCAGCAAATTGTTGGTTATCACCGAGATTACAGTTATCCTTTTATCCCCAATCTGGATCCTGAGGCCGCCCTTTATCAGATCGGCTTTTTCACACGTTCCGATGAAAAATTATTCAAAGCGTTTCACACAGCGCCGATAGAAGAAAAGGAGCGCATCATCAATCGCCTGTCAAGTCAAGATGCGCGAACGCTGGCGAAACGATTGTTATGCAGGAATTATCCTGAAAATCTTCCTGAAAATATTACCGAAGAATTTGAAGCCTATATGCGTCGAATAAATCCACTCCATGATGATGAAGCCATGGTGGATTATAAGGGAGAGCCTCGGCTGACACCATCGGTGGCGTTGGCAGAAATCAAGCGTCTTAAGAAATCCGCCAGACTCGACAATCATCAGATGGAATTATTAGACGATCTGAAACATTATATAAAAATTAATTTTCCGAAAAACAAAGCCGGCCGACAATTGTCGATTGGCAAAAATTTCCAATAAAATCCTGGCAGGGCAGCTGTACTCGATGGTCTTTAAAATAAAATTGCTCCATCCTGCGAACACGGTGGGTCATTTGGCTGGTCAGCTGCAGGCGGATGGTGTTCCTCCAGAGCGGTATAAACGGAAAAGTGTCTGATTTTTTTTATCAGCCAGGATTACCCCCCTGCTGTACGGCAATGCGTTGCAGATCTGCCAAGGCCAGTTTGAAATTATCATACCTGAGATGTGGATCGCGCTGGCAGGATTTGATGACAAACCGTTGAAGGTCTGGCAATAAATTGGGAACGCTGGCGGCAGGATCTGGTATATCATGGCTCAGGTGCATATCTTCCAGAACATGAGGATCGTTCCCCGAAAACGGTTTATGCCCAACGAGCATTTCATAGGCCGTAATCCCCACAGCATAAATATCGGTACGTTGATCCATCGGATCACCTTGAATCTGCTCGGGTGCCATATAACCTCGGGTCCCCAGAGAACTGAAATCTTCGGTGCCGATGGGGCAGGCCAGTCCGAAATCCAGAACCTTTAATTGATCGTCACGCTGGATGAGGATATTTGAGGAATTGATATCGCGGTGGATTATGCCGCGACCATGGGTGTATTGCAGACCGGAACAGATTTGTATTAAAAAGTGGACCGCTAGCTTGGGCGGAATGGCTTTCAGACGCTTCAGCATTTTGATCAAAGATTCGCCTTCGATGTATTCCATAATTAAAAAAACGGTTTGAAACCGTTCTTCAATGTTGTAGAACTTAATAATGTTTTCATGGTTCAAGCTTGCGATGGTTTCGGCTTCGTTTCGAAAATTGCGTAAAAAATCAGGATCCATGGCCAGATCGTGCCGCATCATTTTAATGGCCACGGGCATCTTCAGCCCCAGATGCATTCCTTTGTAAATAATG
>JASFTL010000450.1:0-3877 GCA_050053555.1 Desulfobacterales bacterium | reverse complement strand
ATCGCTGCCCGGTATGTGCAGCCCGAAAAAAAGATACAGCCCGGGACCCGCTACACTTATGAATATCAGCTTTTTATGGGACCCAAAAATATACCAGAACTAGAAAAGGTCGGAAATGATCTGCAAAAAGTCGTTGATTTCGGCTGGTTTGATTTCATTGCCAAACCGTGTCTGTGGCTGATGAACCTATTTTACAGTGTCATTCCTAACTATGGGGTGGCGATTATCATTTTGACCATACTGGTAAAAATCCTTTTATGGCCGCTGGGGCAAAAAAGCTATAAATCCATGAGCGAAATGAAAAAAATCCAGCCCCTGATGAAAGAGATCCGTGAAAAATACAAAGACGACAAACAGAAGATGAACCAGGAGGTCATGGGGCTATATCGCACCTATAAGATCAATCCTTTAGGCGGCTGCCTTCCCATGCTGGTTCAGCTCCCGGTATTTTTTGCTCTATACCGGATGTTGTATGAAGCCATCGAACTGCGGCATGCCCACTTTTTTCTATGGATTGATGATCTGGCGGCGCCGGATCGCTTGTTCCGTTTTGATTTTTCAGTACCCTTTATGGAACCACCCTATGGCATTCCGGTATTGACGATTATCATGGGCGCCACCATGCTGCTTCAGCAAAAAATGTCTCCACCGATGGGAGATGCCACCCAGGCGAAGATGATGATGTTTATGCCCATTATATTTACGGTTATTTTTATCAATTTTTCATCCGGACTCGTTCTATACTGGCTGATAAACAATATCCTATCCATCGCCCAGCAGTATTATACCCAGAAAAAATTTTCGTAATTATGGAGGATTTGCATGACAGATTCGCTGGAATTTAAAGCAAAAAACATAGAAAAGGCTCTTGAGAAAGCCAGCGAGGAACTCAATATACCTAAAACAGAACTAATGTATGAAGTGCTTTCCTATGGGTCAAGCGGAATTTTCGGTCTATCCGGTGCGAAAAAAGCCAAAATCCGGATTCAGTTGCCCGAGGGCTCCCTGTATTTGAAGTCCAAACCGGAAAACAGTGAACGCGCAACGATTGCCTCAAATGTGACTGAGGATTCCAAACCGTCAGTTGCCTTTGATTTAGGCACTGATGAGACGGTTGACAAAGAAAATTTAAAAGACGGGCAGGTTTACTCCTTTTCCGAAGACCCGGTTGATATGGGGCGTAACGTTCTGCAGCGCATCGTCGACTCCATAACAACAGATGCCCAAATATCGGTGGAAGAGGATTCCGAACGTATATTTTTTAAGGTTAATGGCGGAAACGCGGGAATTTTGATCGGCAAACGGGGACAGACGCTGGAAGCCATTCAATCCATCGTCGAAAAAGTGGTCAACAAACGCAGAGAAAACCGCACGCGGGTTTTGGTGGATATAGAAGGTTATCTGGAGACCCGTAAAGAGAATCTGGAAAAATTGGCCATGCGCTTGGCCGAAAAATCAAAACGGATCAGCAAGCCCATTTCCCTCGGACAGATGAATGCCTATGATCGCAGAATTGTTCATATTGCGCTTAAAGATAATCCTGATGTCCAAACTCGCAGCCGGGGTGAAGGACCCTTGCGAAAACTCGTGATATTCCCAAAGAATAGAAATCGTTTAAGAAGATAGCCTTTGACGCCATTTGTGATGTGATAGACCGCTTCTGCCCGGCGAACACTTGCCAAAATCCGATGTGGCCACCGATACTTCCTGACTTGTCTTTTTGCGGACAAACTGAATGGGGGTTATCAAAACGGGTGCAAAGTCCCCGCTTACACCCGCACCGATTACGGCCCTGCCGTACCTTTGCTTTTTTCCCGCCGATGGCGGAAAAATCCAAGCCACCCGCTATGCGGGTGGTCGGTGGCTCCTGACGACCATTGCCGATAGATAACAGGTCCCGGCATCATCCAAAATGTCGGGAAGAAATCTTTTATTTATAAAATGACCATAAACCAAGATACGATCGCTGCCATTGCCACACCGAGCGGGCGGGGTGGAATAGGCATCATTAAGATATCAGGCAAACGATCCTTTCAGATTGCCCGCGCTATTTTCAGGCCGAGCAATTCGAGTCTGAATTTGGTTCCCGGTTCCGACAGCAAGAACCAAAGGACCGCACAGCTTGAATTTGAATCCCATCGCATTTACTATGGGGCCATCGTTGACCCGGATAATGAGAAGCTGCTGGATGAAGTGCTGGTATCGGCAATGAAAGCGCCGCGAACCTATACCCGCGAGGATGTCATCGAAATTAATGCTCACGGAGGAGCGGTCGTACTGCATGCCATATTAAAGCTTGTTTTAAAAAATGGTGCCCGTATCGCCGAGCCGGGTGAATTTACCAAGCGCGCCTTTTTAAACGGGCGCATCGATCTTACCCAAGCAGAAGCGGTTATCGATATCATCAATGCCCGCACGCAAAAAAACCTGGAGCTTGTCAGTGGCCAGTTAACCGGTCGTCTGCGGCGGATTCTGGTTTCCATCCGTAAAACATTAACCGACATATTAACCCGTGTCGAAGCTGCCATTGATTTTCCTGAAGATGTCGCCGAACTTATCGAGCCGAGCCACACCGCCGGATCCGTGAAAGATGAAGTGGTTCAGCCCTTAAAGCGGCTGATTCGCTTTTATGTCGATGCTCATGTTTTTCGAGACGGGCTCAGCGTCGCCGTGGTCGGCCGCCCGAATGTAGGTAAATCCAGCCTGCTCAATCAGCTGATAAAAAAGGACAGGGCCATCGTAACTCCCATACCGGGGACCACGCGGGACATCATTGAAGAAACGTTAAGCATTGAGGGCATACCGGTTATTATTAGCGACACGGCCGGGGTTCAACAAACCGAAAACCCGGTAGAAATGATCGGAATCGAAAAAACCCTCGAGCATGTCAACGGAGCTGATCTGGTGCTTTTTATGATTGAAGCCAACCGCCCGCTGGTTGCTGCCGATCACCAGATATATGAACAGATCAAATCCAAGCCCGTATTTGTGGTGCTTAATAAAATTGACTTGATCGAGAAAAAAGAAGAAACCATAGTTCCCGATGCGTGGACTTATATCGAATGTCTGCGGATCTCGGCTTTATACGATCAGGGGATTGATCTTCTGCGAGATAAAATGGTAAATTGGGCCGGAGGAGAAAATCCGGTTGATCTGGCTGAGGCGATTGTTCCCAATTTAAGGCATAAGCTTCTGCTCGAAAAGACCTTGAGCGCTGCTGAAACCATTGTTGACGAACTTCAAAAACGAACGTCCAGCGAACTGGTGGCCATCCATCTTCAGGAGGCCATCGACACGCTTGGGGAAATCACTGGTGATTCGACCAAAGTGGATGTGCTCGATCAAATTTTCAGCCGCTTTTGTGTGGGGAAATGATCATATTAGGCCTATATCGTTACCAATCTTCGTGGTAATTACTTTTTCTGTTGCGGGTTTTTCACGATTGGCTGCTGGCTACTGGTCGCTTGCCGCTGGCTTATTAAATCGAGTAACCAGAAATCCTGATATTGATGACATACTTTAGAAAAAGCATCACCTGAAACGCAAAGATCGCTGAATGCAGGCGAAAATGTTTCACGTGAAACATTAAGAAATGATTGTCGCGGTGGTCGAGCATATATTAAATTATTGTTTCACATGAAACGTTCGGAAGCGCCTAAATTTTAAAGTGCCTAAAATGCCTAAAATTATAAAAAGGAGCGAAAAACTGGCCAATGGATTTTGATTTTACACCCTATTTTAAAAAATATGAGCAGTTGGTTGCTAAATCGGATGAAGCCTTCGAAAAGGTTAGAACGGCGTATGCCGAATGTGTGAAATGTGAGGAAAAATGTGCAGATTGTTGTTATGCGCTTTTTGATCTAACATTGATTGAAGC
>JASFTL010000449.1:0-3886 GCA_050053555.1 Desulfobacterales bacterium | reverse complement strand
AAACCACTCCGACGATGGGATGCAGTTCAACAATCAAGAGCAGCGGCGCGTTGGCAGCCACGGTCTGGCCTTCGTCCACATAGCGCTCGGCCACGACGCGACGATCGCTGCCACCGGTCCACCCTGCCGTCACCTGGGTATAGCCGAGTCGGATAATTGCGGTTTCCAGCGATGATTCGGCCTTCGTTACCTGAGCCGCAGCGACTTTAAGTTGAGCCTGCTTTGCCATTTGATCCTGACTGGCAGCATCGAATTCAGAATCAGATGCAATTCCGCGTTTTAAAAGGGACTCGGTGCGCTTAAACTCTCGAGTGGCAATTTCCAAGGCGCTCTTGGCTTCGGACAGCTTGGCGCGGGCCACTTCCAGATCGGCCTGGGCCTGGGCCACAGCCTGAACATACTCATCATTGTCCAGCTCGGCCACAACCTGACCCCGCTCCACCGTATCAGCGACATTCACGATTACCCGCTCAACGCGGCCGTTGACTTTGGGCGCAACGACAAACTCGGCCAGAGCTTCCAGCTCCCCGCTAAATGTCCGCTGGAACGCGATCGATCCCCGTTGAATCGGTGCCACTTCCACCGGCACCGGATTTAACGCCTTGCCGCTTTTGCTCGAGACGAGTCGGTCCTGAAATTGGCCGAAAATTACCCAGCCTAAACCGGATGCCGCTCCAATCAAAAGAACCGTCAGACTAATCATTTTAGGGCTGCGCGATTTCATGCTAAAATAGCCTTTTCGTTGACATAAAATGGAACTTGCCAAAAATGTGCGCTGTTTGATTTATTGCCGGAAATATTGCACTTTTAGTGCTGATATTGCAACGAAAAAAATGATGGATGCATGTGTTCAAAAGTCGATTTGGCAATGCTGTTTTTTGCCTTCGAGCGTTTAAAAAGACGTGTCAGATGTTCAAAAGCAGTTTTCAGTTGTCAGCTTGTGACAAAAATACTTATAGTCTAAAAAATGCATTCTAAAACACCTAACCATCAGACCCAATCGATCGCCTTTGAGGGGGGGATCGGACTGCGAGAGGAACCGATATGATATTCGCAAGATTTTTCCATTGTCTATGGGTGGTTCATGCCGTCTGTACGTTGTTACTGACATTGGCATCCTGTACCCTGATCGAGAAACAGATTGACCGCACGGCGGAAGGACCGAATGTGCCTGCCGATACAGCCGTGAACATGCGTTTTGAGTCCACCGAGCAACCTGCAAAGATGGTTGCGCGAACGTTGCCGCCGGGGCCTTTGAAAGTCACCATCACTGAAGCCATTTTGATTTGCCTTGAAAACAACCGCTCGCTCGTGCTGCAAAGATTGAACCCCTCGATCGAGCAAACCTTTGAGGATCAGGAAAGAGCTGTTTTTGATCCGGCAATAGATGCGGAAATCTCGGCCAGCAGGGTGAAAGGAGAGCGCCTCGCCAGATCCGGTTCTGAAACTGAAGATTTCTCTACCAACACGGTCGACGGCATCATTTCTATGGAGCAATATTTCCCGACCGGTACAACGGTTGCCCTGGAAGCCAGCAGCCAAATGGATGACTCCTCCCTTTATGATGATAGTTTTTATGCTTCGCGTTTAGGCATGACCGTTACGCAGGCACTGCTGCGAGGGTACGGAACGGACGTGAATCTGGCACGACTGCGGCAGGCACGCTTGGATACGCGCATGTCGGAATATGAGCTGCGAGGCTTTACCGAATTCCTGGTAGCGGAAGTGGAACGCACCTACTGGGACTATGCCCTGGCGCGTCGTCAGATCGAAATAGTTGAGCAGTCACTGAAAGTCGCCCGTCAGCAGCTCACCGAAACCAAACAATTGATCGACGTCGGCCGATTAGCCAAGGCAGAACTGGCGGCCGTCCAGGCCGAAGTCGCGGCACAAGAACAGGCACTCATTGAAGCACGGGCCAACAAAGAATCGATTCGCCTGCAACTGCTGCGGCTGCTCAATCCTGCGGGACCCGGAATCTGGCAACGGGAAGTTGATTTAATCTATCAGCCGACCTTGCCCGAAATTAAACTGGAAGACGTTGAACTGCATGTGGCCGTATCGATGCGCATGCGCCCGGTTTTAAACGAGGCCCGGCTGGAAATATTACGCGGCGATCTGGAGCTTATCAAAACCCAAAACGGTTTGCTGCCCTTAATGGATCTTTTCATCACGCTTGGCAAAAGCGGGTATGCAAATTCCTTTGGCGAATCCGTTGGTAATATCAAAAAAGAGAGCTACGACGCTATGGCAGGCATCAGGTTTAATTATTCAATTTTTAATCGGGATGCAGAGGCCGCACAGCGACGAGCGATGCTGACTCGGGAACAGGCGCAAAAAGCGCTGGAGAATCTTTCACAGCTTGTGGAAGTCGACGTCCGCACCGCCTATATTGAGGTCAATCGTACCAAGCAGCAGATTGCCGCCTCATCGGCCACCCGTAAGTTCGATGAGGAAAAGCTCCGGACCGAAACAGAAAAACTGCGCGTGGGCAAATCAACCAGCTTTCTTGTCGCTCAAGCCCAGAGGGATCTGTTGGTAAGCCGCATCGCTGAGGTGCGTGCCCTTGCCAACTACCTCAAGGCGTTAGTTGATCTCTACCGGCAGGACGGTTCGCTGCTAGAGCGTCGTAGAATTTCTGCCCCCGGACGTGAACCGGTCAAACTTTTAAAAAAATAAAAATTTGTCTGATAAAATTATGATTTCGTTTCCAACTCTCACAGTCCATAAATTTTAATTTTTCAATGTATCCGCAAGGAACTCTGTAAAGCGCTGCCAGGATTTTTTATCGGCAGCCTCTTGATAACGGTTACCACCAAAAACGGTGAACGCATGTCGGGCCCCACTGTAGGTGATCATTTCGTGGGCAACACCGGCCGATTCCAGTTCTTTCGCCAAATCAGCGAACTGGTCAATGGTAATAGCCTTATCCGCTGAACCGTGCATGATCAAAATTTCCCCCCGGGTTTTGGCGTAATTTTGTCCTTCCGGTGTCTTCAGTCCGCCATGAAAAGTGGCAAACCCTTTCAGGTCCGCCCCGGAGCGCGCCAATTCAAGCACGGCGGCGCCACCGAAACAATAGCCGAAAGCGACGGCATTGTCGATGTTGGCACCTTTGTTCTTGGAGGCAGTCAAGGCCCCTTTCATCAACGCCCTCATTTTCTCTCTGTTTTTATAGAGTTCACCCGTATGCTGGCGTTTGTCCTTCATTTCAGTGGGTCGCACACCGGCACCAAACAAATCCAAGGCAAAAACAGCATAGCCCAAATCAGCGAGCATGTTGGCACGCTTGACTTCATAATCTGTCAACCCATCCCAGTCATGAATCAGCAGCACGAAAGGTGCCTGGCTGGAAGGACTAATGTAATAGCCCTCATATGATTGACCGTTGACTTGATAGGTTACCGAAGCACCTGTCGCACCAAATGCAGCAGTAGAAACAACTAAGAGCAAGCATATATATACAAGGTATCGCATGATAAAATCCTCCTTTAGTGTGCATCCTATAATCGTATTATTCGACAATGATTTTATGCTTCCTATCGGACTTCAGGAAGCGTGGCTTATTAAAGTTCAAAGTAATGCACCAAGTGCCTCAAGTCCAGCACGCGCTGCGTGAAGTCCAAAAAAACGTGTTTGCCAGAAGCACATATAAGGTAGGGAGGAAGCAGGGGACGTTGGTGAAATATTGGAGCAGGGGACGTTGGTGAAATATTGACATATCAATAAGGGTTCAGAGTTATCTGATTTTGTTGGGAAAATAGGGACATCCTCAATATAGAAACTATGTAAGATTTTCTTTGATGGGAAGCCCCTCCATGGCTAATAATGCCATCGACGAAATCAAACAGAAAGGAGAGACTTCCCATGAAAAAAAGTGTCAAGA
>JASFTL010000448.1:0-3889 GCA_050053555.1 Desulfobacterales bacterium | reverse complement strand
CGATCGAACCTTGCGATTTTACTTTGAAGAGGCGGTGACGCGGTTTGAGGTCATCGAACCATTAGCACGCCGTTATATTCATGATCGATTGCGCGGCAGTTTGCTGTTGTCCTATACGGCGATACTCGAAAGCCTGATTGTGGATGCCGACCGGCAACTCGGTATTCGCAACTTTCTTTTCGGTCGGCCGGCGGATTTCGGATTGCGAGGCCTAAATGCCGGACTGGCGCGTGGAACCCTTCGGATCCTCAAAGCCGGTCAAAGCACTCCAAAATTTGATCCCAAGGGCATTTATGTTCTACCCGCGTCTTTTGAAGATCTTTCTCCGGTAGCCGGGATCCTGACAACCGGAGAGGGCAACATCTTATCTCATGTTCAGCTGCTGGCGCGGAATCTGGGTATCCCCAATGTGGCGATCGATAAAAAGTGGCTGCCACACCTCAAAACCATGGAAGGACAGCAGGTCGTAATGGCCGTCAGCCCCCGCGGTGTTGTTCAGCTTGCATCCGATGGCCCGCAATGGAATACGATTTTTGAGGAACAGGAGGGCAGACAAAATGTTGTCATCCGGCCGGATATGAAAAAATTGGATTTAAACACTCGCCGTTTTATAACGCTGGATAATTTGCGGGCTTCGGATTCGGGAAAAATCTGCGGTCCCAAAGCTGCCAATTTGGGTGAACTCAAACAATTCTTCCCGGAAGCCGTTGCCGACGGCCTGGTCATTCCTTTCGGATTTTTCCGTGCATTGCTCGATCAGCCGATCGAACCGGGCGGGCTGACCGCTTTCCGCTGGATGCAGGACCAATTCAAAATCATCCGCCGCCCTGAAGGGGACACGCGCAGACAGGATCAAATGACGCAGCGCTTTTTAAAGCGAATGCATGCCTGGATTGTAAACACGGATCCGGGAGAAGAATTTCGCAATCGCCTGCACTTGGCCATGCAAAACACTTTTGGCGCAGATGGTACTTACGGTGTTTTTGTTCGCAGTGATACCAATGTGGAGGACCTGCCTGGGTTTACCGGTGCCGGGCTCAATTTGACCGTACCGCATGTGGTCGGGTTTGAAAATGTAATGACCGCTATTGCCCGCGTGTGGGCGTCGCCTTTTACTGAGCGTGCTTTTCGATGGCGTCAGGCGTATATGCAAGCCCCGGAACATGTCTATGCATCGGTGTTGTTGATGAAAAGCGTACCGGCTGAAAAGTCCGGTGTTCTGGTTACCGCCGATATAGACAGCGGTCAACCCGGCTGGCTGACCATTGCCGTCAGCGAGGGAGTGGGTGGGGCGGTTTCCGGCCAGACCGCAGAGGAACTCAGGATAAACATCCAAAACGGAAATGTGCGTCTGATGGCACATGCAACAGAACCGTATAAGCGGGTGTTATTGCGGGAGGGCGGAATAGCCAAAGTCAGAGCCAGCGGGTCAGAGGCGGTTTTAAACGAGACCGAAATTAAACTTTTAATGGAATTTGCCAGTACCGCACCCAGACGGTTTCCGAGCTTGCGAGAAAGCAATGGACGTCCGGTGCCGGCGGATATCGAGTTCGGTTTTTATCAAAATCGATTGATGCTTTTTCAAATCCGGCCGTTTCTGGAAAGTATCAGAGCGCGGCAAAATCTACTGTTGAACGGCCTTGATAATCGCTTAATCCAAAACCACCGTAAGGTCGTTGACTTGAATGAAATTCCGGAACAGGTGCAGCAATGAAACATCTTTTTGGCTGTTGTGTTTTCATCTTCGGTTTTATGGTTGCATCCGTCAGCTGGTCATATCCATTAGACGGATACGCTTATACCGGTATTGCACGTGTGGAAGCTTACCGCCTGGCAATGGAAGGCAAGGTGCGAGCACCCAGACAGCCCCCCGGAGCCCTGCTGGCATCCAGCCAGGTGGATCTGCGCCTGCTGGATCGAAGCGATTTTGATATTCCTGCCGCCGATCCACAGTTTGTCGCCAGCCTGGAAGGATTCCTTGGCCAAGAGGCGGATCGATATGCAGTGGCGGTTTTGGATTTGACAAACCTGGAGCAGCCCCGATATGCCGCTCATCAGGCCTCCGTTCGGGCAAATCCCGGCAGTGTCGGCAAAATAATGATTGCGCTCGGTCTCTTTCAAGCCCTGGCTGACGTTTATCCGGATGACATCACAGCGCGCTTAAATGTTTTGCGAAATACAAAGGTGACAGCCGATGAATTTATTCGCTCGGATCATCACGTGGTTCCCTTCTGGGAGCCTGGACAGCCGCGCGTACGCTATCGTAAAATTCAGATCGGCGACCAGGCCAGTTTGTGGACCTATCTGGACTGGATGCTTTCAGCAAGCTCCAACGCCGCCGCCAGCATGGTCATGCGGGAACTGATATTGCTGGTTAACTTCGAAAAGGCCTATCCGGTAAGCGATGGGCGGGCACAGCAATTTTTTAAATCCACTCCGCCAAAAGAATTGGCGGCCTTGCTGGCGCGGGCGCTGCAGGATCCGGTGGTTCGCAATGGGCTGGACTTAAGTGAGCTGCGCCAGGGGTCATTTTTTACGAGGCATGGCAAAAGGCGGGTGCCGGGAACGACCAGTTATGCCACCCCGCGTGAACTGCTGCGCTGGCTGATAAAGCTTGAACAGGGCAAGCTGGTGGATGTCTTCTCCAGCCGTGAAATCAAGCGGCTGCTTTACATGACCCAGCGGCGCATTCGCTACGCATCCTCGCCGGCTTTGACCGAAGCGGCCGTCTATTTTAAGTCCGGGTCTTTGTACAAATGCAAACCCGAACCTGATTTTAAGTGCCGCAAATATCACGGCAACGTGAAAAACATGCTCAACTCAGTGGCCATTGTCGAATCGCCGGCTGCCGATCGCCAGTTGTATTACCTGGTGGTGGTCATGTCGAATGTATTGCGCAAAAACTCGGCGGTCGTGCATCAGACCTTGGCCACACGCTTACACCGCATGCTGCAAGCGTATCATCTTAAAGAGAAGGCCCATTAGTTTGTTGCCGGCCGGGAATGTATGTCGGGCGGGCAAATGATGTCGTCAACAGCCACAATCAGTTTCTGGAGCCAGCGTTCACCTCTGGCGCTTTTGGCCAGAGCAACGGCGATATAACGACGGCCATGATGTTCGACAATGGCACTATCTGAATGATAGGGCCCCCAGGTACCGGATTTGCGATAAATCTCTGAATCCGGTTGGATCTGTTTAAGTCCTTTGACAAACTTGTGTTCATGGGCCGGATCGGCAAGAATCGACTTCATCAGCTTGCTGAGTTCGGGAGAAACCAGCTGGCCGGTTTCCAGAAGGTAATAAAAGCGGGCGACCTGCAGGGCCGTTGCGCCGTGGGAAAGATTGTGCAGGGGATCGCGTTTCCAGGCCGGTGCTTTGGCATAGTCTTTTCCGACCCACAGACCGCCGTTTTTTTGCGGGTCATACAGCCGGTAGCGGGGCGATTGCAGCAGCTCGGCCAGATACTCGATTCCAACGCGATGAAGGATCTCACTTGCGGCCTCGTTGGAGGAGTGGCGGATCATGAGTTTGAGCTTTTCAATGATTTCGTCATTGAGATCCATTTCGCCGCTGGCGATTTTTTCGAAGGCACCTAAAAGGATGGCGATCTTTGGCAAGCTGGCGGCATACATCATCTCATTTGGATTAACGTAAGCCATCCTGGGCGCGGTTGTATCGGTGATATCCACTACGACGACACTGAGTTGTTTACGCGCGGTCGCATTTCGGAGACGAATAGAACCTAAACGCGTTACCAGTGCCTTTTGCAATTGCGGATCGCAGGATTGGCCCAATGACTGATTCGGTTGTTGAGCGCTTACCGGGAAGGTTAATATCAGGATAATGATAAAAAGTTTGAATAATCCTATTAGCTTATTCATAATCATTA
>JASFTL010000447.1:0-3896 GCA_050053555.1 Desulfobacterales bacterium | reverse complement strand
ATTCAGGCTTATGGAGTAAGTGATGAATTCCCCATCTAAGTAGTACAGATTCCTTTCAGAATGTATGGGGAGGCATGACCTTCAGTTTTTAAATTCATTGACGGGTGTGGGAAAGAGAATGATGCTCTTTATATATTCACATTTTCTTAACTGCAGGCATAAGAAAAGACTCCGAGGCTCCTCTCCTACCCTTCATCATTAAAAAAGCCCTCGGCCTGAAATTCCAAGAGCTTTGTTTGCTGGTGCCCGGGGCCGGAATTGAACCGGCACGGCACTTAGTACCGAGGGATTTTAAGTCCCTTGCGTCTACCATTTCCGCCACCCGGGCAATTATCCTATTTTATTTGTATTATGCGGACTTGCGCGTAATTTCTCGAAAGTACTTGAATGGTAAAATTCCGCAAAAAATGTCGATATGTAGAGTATTTACTCTACATATGCGCTACAATTTGCAAAATCTAATAGACCATTTATATATGAAAAACAAGCAATAAAAAGCAGATCATCATACGCTTGTTAGTAGCTTCTAATGGTCTTTTGCCGGTTGATGATGATGGACAGCGCCTCGTTTTACGAGAAGATGAATTTGTTCTATGAAATGGACGTATTGCACATAAGCTTTGACATATTCACGACCGTCTTCAACGCTTTTGTTGGCCTTTTTTTCTTTTCCATCGTTTTTGCGAAACGCTCGAGAATTCCCTGGTAAACCGCATTTGAAATCTTTTTTGCGAGGTTCGTCCCGTTGGCAGCCTCCAATGCTTGATCCGCTGCATCGATACCCGGATCAACAATACCGGCGGGCTTTAAACCCGTAAAACCTTCGCCTTCACTCTGCCGATGAATACGGACAAGTGTTTCAAAGAAGTAATTTTCTGCGATTTCCCGGATTTCGTCCCCTTTCGTTCGCAGAGCCACGGTTTTTGCAAAGGCCTCTCTAATCTCACCTTCATCTTCTTTGTCAACCCATTTCAGGACGGGGACGACATCGTTGTTTGCGAAAGCGAGACGGGCATCTTGAATGACAGGGCCATCCAGGCTGTCGCAGTGCGAAAAGCCAATGTTGCCAAAGATAAGAACTATCATAAACCCTGATAAAACATGAGCGATTATTGTTTTGGGCTGTTTTGAATTCTTCATTTCTGCCTCTCCATTTGCAAGATATATCGATGAGGACTTCTGCCGCTCAAAAGCGTCATATTCATAGCTTCGTTCTATGTCGATAGCGACCTTGGTTCTATTATAGATCTTTTTGTAAGGCTTCCTCACGAGCTGGCGGCATCCAGTGCCGATCCCCCTCAAGGGCAGGCACCTTCTTGACGAATGTCAGCCAGATCGCTCGAGCGACAAAAACCAACAATAGAATGGCGCCCGCTGAAAAAACAATATCAGGGGCGATGCGGGCCCAAGCGAAAGCGCTGATTGCCGGGCCGGAGGCGATTTCAGGGCTGCGGGCATACCACAGCCCGTGTTTGACTGCGAAATAAAACTGGTAAAATCCTGATGGAATCAGACTTAAGACCGTCATGCCTGCCAAACCGCCGTTTAACCCTATAAAGCACCACTTGAGCAGCTTGTCTGACCAGGCCCCCATGCGCACGATATTGCGCATGGCAAACAGCATCAGAGACACCGAAAGTAGCCCGTAGACGCCAAACAGGGCCGTGTGCGAGTGCAGCGGTGTGGTGTTGATGCCCTGGACGTAATAGAGCACGATCGGTGGATTGATAAGGAAACCGAAGATCCCCGCACCGACCAGGTTCCAGAACGAAACCGCGATGAAAAAGTAGATGGGCCACTTATAGGGGTAGTTCCAGCCGCCGATCTTTAGCACGTACAGGTTGCGAACCACCTCAAACCCCAACAGTGTTAAAGGTACCACTTCGAGGGCAGAGAAAACCGCGCCCAGAGCAATGATCGGCGTCGGCGTGCCGGACCAGTACAGGTGGTGAAAGGTGCCGATCACCCCCGCACCCAGATAAAGAAAGATAATAAAATAGCTTGCGGTCAAAGCCGCTCTGCGGCTCACAGCGCCGATATGGGCCATCAAAAACCCCATGACCACCGTAGCGAAGACTTCAAAAAAGCCCTCAACCCACAGGTGCACCACCCACCAGCGCCAGTATTCAGCCATGGAGATATGGGTATCTCTGCCGTACATCAAGCTGGCCATATAAATCAGGGGGATGGCCACCGAGCTGTACAGCAGCATATTGGTCAGCCCACCTCTGTCTTCTTCGCTTTTTAACGCCGGCAGGATCGCCCGCACGACCAGCACCAGCCAGAGGACCATCCCGACGATCAGCAACAGCTGCCAGAAGCGGCCCAGTTCGATAAACTCGTATCCCTGGTGTCCAAAATAAAATCCGTCACCTGAGAACATGCCGGAGACCGACAGCCACGTTCCGCTCAGCGTTCCGATCACTACGGCGACCACTGAAAGAAACAGCAACCAAACAAGTTTGGACTGTGCTGTCGGCTCCCGTCCGACAAACGGCCCGATGAACAGGCCCGCACCCAGGAAGCAGGCCGCGATAAAAAAGATTGCCAGCTGCAGGTGCCACGTCCGGGTGATCGCATAAGGCAGGATACCGCCAAGGGGGATGCCGAAAAAGCTGGTGCCTTCAATCTTGAAATGTCCGGTGATCGCGCCCATCAGAATCTGGATGCACAAAAGCGCTGCAGCTACAAGGAAAAACGGCAGGGTCGCCACCTGGCTCGGTGTCGGTTCGGGTTCGGAAAAGGGTAAAATTTCGCAGGCCGAATAGTCCGATTCATGGACGTAGCGCAAGTAGGTGAATGTCATTAGCGCGACAAACAGAATTAAAAGGACAACGCTTACGATTGACCAGATCAGTGTGTCCGGCATCGGCCGGTTGCCCACCAGCGGATCGAACGGCCAATTGCTTGTAAAAGTGTAATCTTTGTCAAGACGCTGAGTCCCTGCCGCCCAGGCCAGCCAGCCGAAAAAGGCTGCAACCTGAGCGCCCTGTTCGTCCGTACGCACAATCCCCGGCTGAAGCCCCATGCCTTCGTGTCCGTTTTTAAACAGGTCCGTGTAATAGCGGATTAGTAAGCGATGGGCCTCGGCCTGATATTTCGTAAGCTCAAGCGAATCAGACGCTGCATCATACCTGTTTGTCTTGGTCTCAGAAGCAACTTCTGCCGACAATCTGGCCCGGGTTGGCTTATCGAGCGCATCGAAGTCGGCCTGGTAAAACTTGCTGCTTTCGCTGCACTTTTGCCCAGGTGCCGAGCTGCAAGGTACAAGCCCATACGGTGTAGATAATCGGCTGACCAGTCCGGCGCGAGGTACGATCCATGTCCCCAGATTGAGCCGATATGTTGCCCACCTCGACTGAAGTAATAATTCTGACCCGCGAGCACATCTTTTGCCTGGTAAATGATATTCCTATCCGCGTCTCGAACCGTGCCCGGAATTGGCGGTTTGTTCTTGTCAATCAGGTATCCACCAGCCAAGAGTACGGCGAACACCATTACGAGAAGGAACAGAAAAACCGCTCGTGTCTTAGACCCAATCATGTGTAATTCTCCTTTGGTGTCTTCAATCTTTCGGGTCGCTGTATTACCAATGGATTTCGACCTCATAAGGGTTTAACTGCCGGTCGTTGGAAAGCAGTGCCAACGATTCCACCTGGGCCTGTGCGATCAGCATGCGGTCGAAAGGATCTCGATGATGAGGAGGAAGCTGACCGGCCTGGAAAGCATGCGCATCGATTATCGGAAGTGATTCAATACGATTTTTTTCAAATTGAGCCGGCAGAAATTGTTCTGGAGCTTCAGGCAAAGGCAATCGCCCCAATGCATATTTGATCGACACTTCCCATGAACTTGCCGCACTCCAGTACAATGCATTGTGTCCATCACCGATTAGC
>JASFTL010000446.1:0-3910 GCA_050053555.1 Desulfobacterales bacterium | reverse complement strand
ATCCTTTTATTATGGCTATTTAGAGAAACACCTGAAAAGTCTGATTCATTCTACCCCCCGCTCAGCGATGATGGACATTCTTCAATACATTTGGCTTTTTATCTATCTTTCAGCCCTGATGGCACTGTTTACTTACGGCATGAATTGCTGGTTTCTCATGTTAATTTACCGCCTCACTTATCCGCAAGCCGTCAAAAACCATCAAAAAGTCAAAGATGAATTCTATCAAAACGTTCCCATTCGTGATTGGCCCCAGGTCACGATACAACTTCCGATATACAACGAACGGTATGTGGTCAAACGTCTGATCAAAGCGGTTTGTAAGATCGATTATCCAGGTGATTTGCTTGAAGTCCAAGTACTGGACGATTCGACGGATGACACGGTGGAGATTGCCAAGACGACCATCGAAGAAATGAAAACTCAAGGCGTTGATATAGTTCACGTTCGTCGAGACAGCCGCATCGGATTTAAGGCCGGCGCTCTAAAAGAAGGGCTTAAAACCGCAAAAGGTGAGCTGATCGCCGTATTTGATGCTGATTTTATCCCCAATCCGGACTTTCTCAAGGAGTCCGTGCCTTATTTTACAAATCCTCAAATCGGTATGCTTCAAGTACGGTGGGGTCATATCAACAGTGATTATTCGTTTCTGACGCGCGCGCAATCGATCGGTATTGATGGCCATTTCGGCATAGAACAGGCTTCTCGGGCCTGGAACGGCTTTTTTATGAACTTTAACGGCACCGCAGGTGTCTGGCGCAAAAAAACCATCCAGGAAGCCGGTGGTTGGCAGGCCGACACCCTGACGGAGGATTTGGATTTAAGCTACAGGGCCCAATTAAAAGGGTGGAAACTCATGTTTGCACCACAGGTGGTCTGTCCGGCGGAAGTCCCCGTGACAATTAACGCATTTAAATCCCAGCAGCACCGCTGGGCCAAAGGCTCGATCCAAACCGCCAAAAAAAACCTGGGAAAACTGTTTAAATCGGATCTGCCGTTGTTGATAAAAGTCCAGGCATTTTTGCATCTCACCCATTACATGGTTCACCCGATGATGCTTATAGTGGTACTGACCTCCATCCCGATGCTTTACACTCAGTGGTTTTATGACAACCTGGCGTATCCGATTATGATATTCACGTTATTGTGTTTGGCGACATTCGGCCCCTCATCCCTGTACCTGTTTTCCCAGCGCATCCTTTATCGCGACTGGAAATCCCGCATTAAATATTTGCCATTTTTAATGTGTCTGGGGACCGGAATTGCGGTCAACAATACCAAAGCAATACTGGAGGCGCTGTTTGATATTAAGAGTGGATTCATCCGAACACCCAAGTATGGTATCCAGAATAAACGAGAAAGCTGGAAAGGCAAACGCTATGCAATACCGCTGAATTCCATATCCATTCTTGAATTTTTCCTGGGTCTTTATTCCCTGAGCGGGCTTCTCTTGTTCCTGTTTTTCAGTAAATATCTGGTAAGCCCCTTCCTGTTGATTTATACCTCCGGATTTTTCTATGTGTTCTTTCTTTCGGTGAAACACGGATATGGAAAACCCCCATCAAAATAGTGCGCCGTTAATGCCCCCCAAATTTGCGCAGGCGATCATTGTCGGATTAGGACTGATTTCAGGTATCATCTATTTTTTTAATTTCAAGCTTCACCCCTATTTTAGCCAATTTGACTTTATCAGCCAAACCGGCATCCAATTCTATGTTTTTATATTCATCATTTTGAGCGTACTTTACTTCAGCGGCATTTATCTAATCTTCAAGCATCGGCCCCTCTGGAAACATTCAAACGCAATGATATTTGTCATTTTAATCTTCGCGGTAATTTTCAGAGCAAGTCTACTTCCCGCAGACCCCTCGGTCCTTTCCAAAGACATGTATCGATATATATGGGACGGACGGGTTCAGCAAAACGGCTTCAATCCATACTCGTTTCCACCCGAAGCAGATGAATTAAAAGAACTCCGTGATAACAACGTGTATCCGAATATCAATCGAAAGTCCTACCCCACCCTCTATCCGGCGGGCGCACAGATATTTTTTCGGCTCTTTCACACAATCGTCGGAGATCGTGTGATCGGGTATAAAGGCTTGATGACCTTATTTGATGTATCGACCCTCTTTGTACTGCTGGCACTTTTGCGGGTATACGGTTTTGACGCCACCCGGCTGATCATCTATGCCTGGAACCCGCTGGTTATATTTGAAATCGCCTATAGCGGCCATTTAGAGGGCCTAACGGTTTTCTGGATGGTTCTATGCTTGTATCTGAATGCAATCCACAAACAACTGCTGGCAGTCGTCTCGCTGGCGATTTCAAGTGCAATCAAACTGTACCCGGCCCTCTTGTTGCCTGCCCTGTTGAACCGCGGCGAACGCGTGAAAGGAATTTCAGCATTTGCGGTCGCTTTTATCTTGCTTTACCTCCCTTTTTTAGGAGCCGGACGTAAGGTTTTGGGGTTTCTACCGATATATCTTCAGGATCCATATGAAAGTTTCAATGTGGGTCTGAAATATTTGATGATGGTTCTGTTGCCGCAGCTCAATTATTATCTGTTGAGCAAGATTTTTTTACTCGGCTTGATGGCGGCCGGATTGTACGTATTTTTTAAAAGCAAGCAAAAGGACCAGGCAATCCGCTATGCTTATGTTTTAATCGGCTTATTGATGGTATTAATGCCCGCGGCCTTACATGCCTGGTATGTGATTATATTGGTCCCGTTTTTATGCTTTTATCCTGCGGTCGCCTGGTTGGTGTTCAGCTGCACGGTGACCCTGTCCTACTTAAAGTATGTGTTCCCGTCCTGGACCGTGCCGGCAGCGGTGCTGGTGCTAGAATACGGTGCTTTGATTACCTTACTGGCGGGCGGTTATATTCTTAGATGGTCTGCCGCTAAACACACGGAAAACATAGGTCCCCAACCACCGGAACGTCAATATTTACTGGAGCGTTATTCATGATCAAAAATGCTTATATCTTTATTATTTTTATTTTAATCTTTGCCCCGCCGGCTGCCGTATCCGCTTTCGATCATTCGCAATATGATCAGCTGCTAAAGGCTTATGTCGACGACCAGGGATTGGTGGATTACAACAAAATCGCCACAGATGAGCGCTTTCACAATTACATGCAAATGTTAGAATCAGCCAAGACCAATGCAATGACCATCGACGGCCAGCTGGCCTTCTGGATCAATGCCTACAATGCCGTAACCATCGACAAAGTTATTAAATGGAAACCGAAGAAAAGCGTGCGTGAAACAGTGATCCCCGGGGTGTGGACTTCCACCAAGTTTTTTACGTCCCGAGATCACATCGTGGCCGGCAAACAGTTGAGCCAGGACGATATCGAACACGAAATTTTACGCAAGGAATTCAACGACCCTCGAATTCATTTTGCCATTGTTTGTGCGTCTTCCAGTTGCCCTAAATTGGCCCGTTTTGCGTACACCGAAGAAAATGTTCAGCGCCAGTTAGAAGAAGAAACACGCAACTATATAAACTCTGATCGAGGAATCCGAATTGATTATGCGGAAAACACCCTCTATCTTTCTAAGATATTTGACTGGTTTGCCAGCGATTTTATAAATAAATCCGGATCCGTGCTGTCATTTATCAAACCGCACCTCAATGAAGACGCATTGGCCTTTTTGGAACGTAAGCCAAAAATGGCATACATTCACTACAATTGGGCGTTGAACGCAAAAGCGCCTTTAAAATAAAATGCTGAAAATATCCGTCGTTATTCCGACCCTCAATGAAGAAATGGCCAGCGGCGAGGTGGTCAGCAGCGTCCCCCAAAATAGGCTGCCGCAAATTATCGTTGTGGACAACGGCTCCAGTGATGATACCGCAAAACGGGCGGTCGACGCAGGCGCCCAGGTAATTCATGAACCTCG
>JASFTL010000445.1:0-3926 GCA_050053555.1 Desulfobacterales bacterium | reverse complement strand
GGATAATAGCGGCAGGTGGTCGGTCGATCATCATAGACCAGGCAGCCGTTTTCTCTAACGAAAGGGCACAATTTGCTGTCTGAATCTTTATCTTCTTCCTCCAGAAACTTAAGGGTAATAACCGGCAGCCCTGTTTTTTCCAGTAATTGTGGCTCGGTGTAAATGGCTAAAAATTCCTCGGAAGAAAGGTTCAGCTTTTTTTTAAGCCGAATAATATCATAAGGTGTCAGGATGATATTAATATCCCGGCAGCATTGAGTAAAGCATTCAACCCCGGGATGGCATTTAAATTTAAACCGGCTATCACGGCCGAGTCGAACCGGTTCCACGTTGGCCATGCGATCGCTGGCACTCATTGGAAATTCCTTTCATTTAAACTCAAATATTTCAACCCGAAGATCGGGTTCTAAATCTCAGATGTGCGCTTATATATGAGGTGCCACAATATGTCAATTCAAATGGTTTCAGGTGTCAGGTTTCAGTGTTCAGCCTCGATAACAGGAGACAAAAGGCAGGCTGTTTTCTGTCATCTGACTTCTGTCATCTGATATATGACACGCACCTGGGCGGCCGCTATGAGCAGTAACGATCTGACACCCGACACCTGAAACCTTTGTCGATGATGAAGATAACTTATTTCTTGATTTTGACCGCAAATATAGGATATCCACTAATAGAAGCAATTTAACGCCTCTTTGGCATACGACAAATAATATAATCAGATAGGAGGGGCCATGGATTTGACCGTCACAGAAGCAGAAAAATTAAAAGATAAACCAGACGAATCCAAGCTCGGTTTTGGGACGATATTCAGCGATCATATGTTTAACATGGATTACGAGGCGGATAAAGGATGGCATTCTGCTCGCATCGAACCTTATGCACCCTTAACTTTGGATCCATCCACGATGTTTTTGCATTATGCCCAGGGCGCTTTCGAAGGACTCAAGGCCTACCGAACCGAATCCGGTCGCATCCAGCTCTTCAGGCCGCAGGAAAATTTCAAGCGCTTGAATCGTTCCTGCCGCCGACTGTGCATCCCTGAAATTGACGAGGCGTTTGCCCTTGATGCCCTTAAAAAGCTTCTGGCGATCGAAAAAAACTGGGTCCCCGGTCAACCGGAAACCTCTCTTTACATCAGGCCCACCATAATTGCGATGGATCCTTATTTGGGGGTCCGGGCTTCGTTTACCTATCGATTTTTTATTATCCTTTCCCCGGTTGGCGCCTATTATCCGGAAGGCTTCAATCCGGTAAAAATTCAGGTCACCCGTGAATATGTTCGCGCTGTCCGCGGCGGAGTCGGCGAAGCCAAAACTCCCGGAAATTACGCCGCCAGCATTCTGGCGGGTGAAAAAGCGCATAAAGAAGGTTATTCTCAGGTCTTGTGGCTGGATGGCGTTGAACAAAAATATCTTGAAGAAGTCGGTTCCATGAACATCTTCTTCGTGATTGATGATGAAATCGTCACTCCTGCACTGAACGGAAGCATTCTGCCGGGAATCACGAGGGATTCGGTGATCAAGCTGGCCGAACATTGGAATGACAAAGTGTCGGAGAAAAAAATCAGCATTGATGAGTTAATGCAGGCCCATGCTTCCGGAAAACTGCAGGAGGTGTTCGGTGCCGGAACAGCAGCGGTTATCTCTCCGGTCGGTGAGATTAAATACGGAGACCAGGTGATTACCATTGCCGGCGGCAACGTCGGCCCGGTGGCCCAGAAGTACTACGAGGCCATCACAGGCATCCAATATGGCAAGGCCGAAGACCCGCTGGGATGGGTTGTTCAGGTCGTATGATAGGTTTCAGGTGTCAGTGTTCAGGCGTCAGCCCTGCGAATCCTGACACCTGACACCTGACACCCGAAACCTAAAATTTAGGAGCTATACATGACTCATCCGGAGGCTGAAGACCACCTGCCCGCATTTGTCGAAAAGATGCAAAACGAAGGACTGCAGCCTCTGGTCATCGATACATTTGCTTACTACTACAATCAGGTGGTACACGGTGAAAGCGGCCTGGTATATGATCGGCAGATTCAGCCGATTGCGCCCCGCGATATAGAAGATTTCGATAATTTAGAAAAATATAGCGCTGCCGGCCGACACGCTTTAGATCAGTCTGTAAGAATTGTTTTAAACGGCGGTCTGGGAACCACCATGGGACTGACGGGACCCAAATCCCTAATTGAAGCCAAAAACGGAAAGACCTTTCTTGAAATTATCTTAAAGCAGGCTGAGAACAGCGCGGGCCAGCTGGTTTTAATGAACAGCTTTAATACGCATGATGCAACCCTGGCAGCCTTGACCCATCTCAAAACGTCCCGAACTCCGCTTCACTTTATCCAGCACAAGTTTCCCAAAATCCGGCAGCAGGATATGGCCCCGGTAGCATGGCCGCAAAATCCGGAACTGGAGTGGAATCCACCGGGCCATGGTGATTTGTTTACGTCCCTCAACACCTCCGGGATGTTGAAGTACCTGTTGCAAAACAACAAAAAGTATGCGTTTATCCACAATCTGGATAATTTAGGGGCTCGCATGGAGCTATCGCTGCTGGGGTATTTTGCCGAACATCAATTCCCGTTTATGATGGAGGTAGCTGAAAAAACTCCGGCGGATATCAAGGGCGGACATCTGGCCAGACATCATAACGGACAGCTGCTTTTGCGTGAGGCCGCCCAATGCCCGAAAGATGAAATCGCAGCCTTTCAGGATATCATCCGTTATCGTTTCTTCAACACCAATAACATCTGGATCAATTTAGAGGCATTAAAAACACTGTTTGAAAAAGAACACATCATCCACCTTCCCATGATCCTTAATCCGAAAACGGTGGATCCCAGAGATGAAAGCAGTCCGCCGGTATTCCAGATTGAAACTGCCATGGGAGCGGCCATTTCGCTTTTTAGCAACTCGACGGCTGTCAGGATTCCACGATCTCGATTTTTCCCGGTTAAATCGTGCAATGATCTGCTGGCCTTGCGATCGGATTGCTACGTACTTGAGGATAATGAAAACTTGCAAATCAATCCGCTGAGAAAGACCGCAAAGCGGCCGGATACAATCAGGGTCAAACTGGATCCAGAATTTTATGGAAGAATAGATCTTCTGGAAGAACGCTTTGGGGAAGGACTGCCTTCATTAGTGGAATGTGAATCCCTCAGCATCGAAGGCGATGTCTATTTTGAAAGCCATGTTACTATCAAAGACACCGTGTCGATTAAAAACAGCCACAACACCCCGGCCGTCATTAAAGAGGGAACGGTCATCGACCGCGATTTGGTCTTCTGAGCTTTTACCTTACCTGTCTTGAAGTGAATAAATTAAAGCCCGATTTCGCTATAGCATAGGGCATAGCGCAAAGCGTAAAAAGAGAATAAAAACACTATGCCTGTACTTCTCTGCGCTCTGTGCTCTATCCTTTATTCCGCAATCTGCAATCCGAAATCCGCAATCGACTACTCTCTTTTTCGAATCAAATACTGGATCGTTACATCATCTTTTGATCCCGGTGCGATGGTCAGAGAAGCAGGATTTAAAGCCAGGTTGGCCGTTATTTCACCTTTACCGCTTAAATTATCAAGAAGAACTTTTTCTGTGTAGATGGTCGTTATTTTTTCAATGATGCGTTTCCCGCCAACAACTTCAACCGTTTCAGGGTCGGACACAGCATCTACCAGGATGAACTGCTCGGCAAGTTTGCCCGCCCAATCGATTTGGATCGGTAACTCTTTTTTTATGGTTTCATCGATTACGACTTCTATTACACTCGGTGTCACTTCTCTTAAAATAATTCCGGGCGGCAGGGAAATACTTTCGGCGGTAATGGAGAATGAATTGGGGCCGATGACAGAATTACTCAAATCGAGCCGAACAGCTACCTGATCAGGTGTAATCGATTTCACTAACGCACCAGATCCACTC
>JASFTL010000444.1:0-3948 GCA_050053555.1 Desulfobacterales bacterium | reverse complement strand
CGATCATCTTCTCACACCCTTTTCAGAGTTAGGCGCATGATAAATCGGTTTGCAATCCGCCACGAATATGGGCGGGCCATTGGGACTTAGATGAAAATTGAAAACCATTGTTAGTGACCGCCAGGCGCGCGCTTTTGCAAATCCAGCATCTTCTGGATGGCTTCCTGCAATCGGCTTTCGGAATCCAGCATAAACTGCGCCGACAATACAATTTCCTCCCCTTCTTTGAGACCGTCCAGCACCTGATATTCGTTCGCATTGCCCTCCAAACCCAGTGTGACTTCACGCGGCTGAAATCTCCCCTGTCCGAGTGACACATAGACGATTCGACGCATCCCGCTAAAAATTACGGCCTCCTGCGGAACGATGAGTGTACTTTTGGCAATGGTGGATTTCAGAATCACATCGACATACATGCCCGGTTTGAGTTCATAGTCCGGATTGACAAATTTCAGCCGCAGTTTGGCTGTGCGGGTCTTGGTTTCCAGGTAGGGGTAAATAAAAAGCACCTTGCCTTTAAATCGTTTCCCGGGAATGTAGGCCAGTTCCATGTCGGCCGGCATGCCCTTTTTTACCCAGGGAAGCTCGTACTCGTAAATATCGACATCCACCCAGACGCTGGCAAGATTAACAATCTCATATTGAATCTCGCCTTCTTTTACAAAATGGCCCTCGAATGCGGACTTTTTGGTGACGATTCCGGTCGCCGGCGAATAAACCGTTAGGGCTTTGCTTATCTTGCCGCTGCGTTCAATCTGGGCGATCTGCTTCTCGGTCAAATCCCAATATCGAAGCCGGGTGCGAGAAGCATTCAATAAGCGCTCGGTAACTTGACGAACTCTTGGGTAAGCGGCTTCCGACAAACGGCTGTATTGTTCAAGTGCCAGCAGGTATTCTTCCTGGGCGGTGACCAGCGCAGGGCTGTAGATATCAAACAGCGGCTGTCCTTTTTTGACTGTGTCTCCGACGAAATCGACATACAGTTTTTCAATCCAGCCGCTGAATTTGGTATTCACCCTAAAAATCTTGGTCTCATCAAAGGTGATATTGCCTACGGTTCGAATATCTTTCACCAGGCTTTTGCGTTCTACTCGACCCATGCGCACCCCCATGTTCTGCAGGGTGCCCGGATCGATACGGATCGTAGAAGCAGGCTCTTTCTCCTCTCCCTCTTCCTCATACACTGGAACAAGATCCATGCCCATGGGAGATTTTCCCGGCTCATCGCGGATGTAGCTCGGATTCATCGGTGCTACCCAGTACTTGATTTTTTTACCGGTCTTGGGATCGATCATACCGGCTTTGGGTTCCTGCTGGGCGGCAAAAACCGGTGGAATTCCGATATCCTGTTCGGGAGAAATGTCAAGCATTATGGTCGGAAGGATGCTATAAAGAACCGGCAATGCGATAAAAATGACCGTAAAACCGACTGTAACGATATACTGTACTGATATGCCTTTCATTTTAATTCTTGCCTCTCTGAAAAGAATTCAGTGCTTCATCGATAAATATAATCCTCTATTTACAGGACTCCATTTTTTGGCAGTATTTTATTTCTGTGCTTTATTCTCTTTGGCAGCAATATCATTTTATCGGGCCGCCGAGGATTTCCTCCAATTCCGCCCGCTTCTGGTAGACATCAAAAAGATAATTATCCGCCTGCAGTTCGAAACGCAGCAACCGGATGTGTGCGCTGATCATGGAATTAAATTCGATGGATCCGACTTCGTAGGCACTCTGGGAAGAACGTGCCCACTGGTCGGCCTGCAGCAGCAAAGCCTCTGTAAAAAACTTATAATTTTTCTGGGTGTCATGTATCTCTGTTATCAAGGCATCCACTTGAAAGGGCAGGCGTTTTAACAGATTTCGATGGGACTTTTCAACTGCCTCACGCGCTTTCAGGGTTGCTTCCAATTTTGGATCCTGCCGCGTTTTATACCATAACGGTACGTTCAGGGTGACTGAAGCGGTCAGAAAATCCGGCAAGCTTCTGCCGGTAAAATCCTCTTCCCGCTGCCCGTATGCCAAACTGACGTCCATATCCGGCCAGTAATCCTTTTTTGCAAGTTCGATGTCCACATCGGCGATGTCGATGTCAGCCTGTTTGACGCGCAATTGCGGATTGTCCTGCAAGGCTTTCGCCGTCAATTTTTCCGTATTCAGCTGTATGCGCATAGATTCGAGTTCGGCCGGCGGCTCGACTGTCATGAATCGATCGCGATTCAACAGCTCATTGATCCGGGCGGTCAGCGTGCGATGTCTTTTTTGCAGTACAATCTTTTCATCCAGAAGCTTGCTCAATTCCACCTGGGCTTGCAGCACGTCCTGCTGCAGGCCGCGGCCGGTGGCGTACCGGGTCTCCGCCACCCCCAACAGCTGGTTGACGATTTCGGTCAGTCGTTGATTAATCTCCAAACTTCTGTTGACAAATCCCAATTCATAGTAGACCATGGCAATCTTCTTTGCCAGTTCGAGCCGTTTGGCATCCAGTATCGCTTGCTGGCGAACCGCTTTCAACATCGCCTTCTGAGACCTGAGGTCCAGTTTGCCGAACCACGGGAATTTCTGGGCAATGGATATTCGCTTCTGGGTCATGGGCTCGCGGTCAAAGCGAAACGAATCTGCCGGCAAGTTTAGAATTGCCAGGCCAAGCCTGGGATCATCCAAGGAGCTGACAAAGGGAATCTCCTTTTTAAGGCTTTCCACCCGGGATACCAGGCTCTGAATCTCCTGATTCTCAGTCAAACATTCTTCTATCAAACCAGCCAAATATGAGGGAGCCCATATGGGGGAGGCGGCCTGAATGTTTGCATGCCAAAAAATAAAGACGCCCGCAATGGCCAGCACCCCCATTGCAGATTTCTTCGGAAATTGTGTCATTTTTTCCTCCGCAGCTGTCATTATTTTAAAACGATCCATATGATTGAGCAATGATAGTGCCAAAATGATAACCTATTGGAATGAAATAGGATTTAAGATTTATCGGCAATCTAAAATCGAGTGGTTGCATACTTTCTACACGTTCGCTTGCCCCTAGCGCTTCGAAGTGCAAAATAAATTCGCATCTCACATCGATTGCGAAGAAAATAATAAACGTCATATTGTCTTCATTTTTCTAAACAGAAAAGGAGATACAGGTAATAAAAAATAGCCATGAAGATAAACAACCTGGTCCCGGAACCCATCGACGAAGTCACAACTATTTGAGGGGAGTTTTTTTATGCTCTATTGTCGATAGACGCGCATAGGACTTCGACCCGTAAGAGGCTCCGGCCGCATGCGGTCCGCAACAATGGTTCCGGAAGCGAAACAACGGCAGCAGATCCGCTTCGATTCACCCCGGAGCAGCCCCAGAGGACCGATTCCCACGGCAGCGTACAGCCTCGCTGCCTGCCATGGGGCGAACTCAGAATTCCGGGGGGCGTTGCCGAAGCCCGGGAAAGATTTGTTGCGGGTCTGCATACGGACATCCCCTAACGGGGCAGTATATGTCTGAGCTTGCCGCGTGATGGATCGAGGGCAAAAACTCCCTGACCCCTCAAATATTCAGGTAGCAGTAATCAATGAGATTTATGACGGGAAAGAAAACAGAAACCGAAAGAGCCCCTGCCTACCCAGGCAGAAGAACTTAAAATTGCAGTAGATGTGTTACTAAAAAAGCCGGGAGAGAACAAGAGCAAACTGGAAATGATAACATTCATTCACCAGAGCCGACAGCCATTTTTACTAAATAGGTTCTTTATAAAAATCCTTACCGTAA
Source organism: Desulfobacterales bacterium (assembly GCA_050053555.1). Lineage (GTDB taxonomy): Bacteria > Desulfobacterota > Desulfobacteria > Desulfobacterales > JAHEIW01 > JAHEIW01. Next base: position 188 of record JASFTL010000444.1, on the reverse strand, counting down.
ATAATGTATTTATGATAAAAAAAAGTGTAATTTATTATAGCTAACTCTGGTGAAAGGGTATCAGTTGATTTGATACCGAAATTTTCTTCCACAATCCCTTTTCTGCGCTGGATGACCCATTCGATCTTCCCTTTTTCTGATTTTTTGCGTTTAGCTTAAGCAAGAGCAATTCCAAATTTTGGCAGCCG
>JASFTL010000443.1:0-3950 GCA_050053555.1 Desulfobacterales bacterium | reverse complement strand
ATCTTCTCACCCTTTTCATAAACTTTACCGGTATCAAAAAATGCAACTCCGTGCACGCCCATGTCTTTCAGTATCGGAAAGACCAATTCAAAATTAAACTGAACAAACTTATCCCCGCCAACACTGGCGCCTTCATCATCTGTTGGGGCGAGGTCGTCACGTTCAAATCCCCTCAAAGACCCGATGCCTCCCAAATAAAATTTCTCATAATCGGGCAGCATCAGTTTCTTGTTTTGGATAACATAGCCCGCTTTTGCATGGGCAACACCAACAACGTCCCAGAACAACGGAATGTACCATCCCGATTCGCCGATGTATTTCGTAAACCCGATATCGCCTCCAAGACCGGCAAATTCAAATGAAACACTGTTGAGAGCCCCTTTGGTGGGAAGAAAGCGTCTGTTCCTTGAGTCATATTTTAGAGTTGTGGCCGCACTGCTTTTTAAATTCTTACCTTCCAGTTCCTTGATTGATTTGGCCGCATCATCATCGACATCGGTAACGTCCGAGAGATCATACAAATAGGTTAAAAATAAGCGGGTATAATCAAAAACAGGATAACCGAAACGGATGCTGCCCCCGATGCTATCCTTTTCATAATCATCATAATCGTACAGCCAATTATAAAGCTTAATTGTTCCTGTCAACGGAATATCATAAATATAGGGTTCGGTAAAAGATAAGATAAGCTTTTGGGTCGTGCTGCCCAAGAGCGCCTGAAGCGAAAGCGTTTGCCCCCGGCCGAACAGGTTGCGTTCAGCAACTTGAGCCGTTCCGAACAGATTCTCAACATTTCCAAAACCAGCACCAAAACTGAAAGCGCCGGTTGATTTTTCGGTGACATCGATTTTTAAGACCGTCTTGTCATCAGCACTACCCCTTGAAGCATCCACTTTAACATCCTCAAAATAATCCAGTCGCTGAAGATTCTCAACGCTGCGTTTCAGCCGGGTTGAGCTGGTAAGCTCCTGTTCATAGACCCGCAATTGCCTGCGGATGACTTTATCGCGTGTTTTGGTATTGCCAGAGATGATGATTTCTTCATAATAGACCGGTTTGCCCTTTTCGATATTAAAAGAAATATCGACCCGCAAATCTTCAGGAATTCTTTTTATGCGGGGGGCGATATCCGCATAGGCATATCCTTCATCCGCATAGAGATCTGTAAGGGCCAGAATGTCGGTTCTTAGAACTTCACGATTATAAAATTCTTCTTGGGTAATCTTTAGGTCTTTGAGTAATTGTTCCTCGGCTAAAATCAGGTCGCCGCTAAAGGTCACCTTGCCAACCCTGTATTGCGGCCCCTCATCGATTTTTATGGTAATGATGATGTCATTTTGCTTGAATTCGACCTGTGGTTCACCCACCTGAGCTTGAATATAACCTGAATTATGATAGAAGGCTTTAAGCCTGGCAACATCCTGAACAAGAATAGCTTCATCTAAATCACCTGCTTCGGTTATCCACGAAAGCAGGTTTTCTTCCGAAGTGTCCATCTGCCGTTTGAGTTCTTTATCCGAAAACGCCTCATTGCCTTCGAATTCAATCTTTTCTATCTTAAATTTTTCACCCTCTTTAATCGTATATTCAAGATCGGCCTGATTGTCTTTGCGCTCAAAAATTTTATAATCAATACTGACGTTATGATAATTCTTTTCCTTATACAGATCCTGTATGCGCCTTATATCATTTTGGATGATATTGATATTCAGAATTGCTCCCCTTTTTGAGTTAACGACTTCTAATATCTCCTCATTTTCATATACCCACCTATTACCGCTGATACGGACGCTGCGCAAAGTCGGTTTTTCCTTCACCTTAAATGTGACTTTATTTCCGTCAGGCAGCGCTTCGGTTTCGACTCTTATATCATCAAAATACCCCATCGCGTAAATCGCTTTAAGATCTTCCGAAAGGCTTTTTAAATTAAATAAGTCGCCGGGCTGGGTTTTGACAACCCTTTTTATGGCATCAACCTCGATGCGCTGATTGCCGGTCACATCAACTGTAAGGATTTGTTTACGTTTAAATATTTTTAGGCTGAGATTTTTGGCAAGCTTTTCAACTGTCGAAGGTAGATTTTCAATATCACGGCCCTCAGCTGTAAAGGGGCTCGGCGCTTTATCGGCCAGCGATTCAAACAATTTAACATCCAAACTGAACTGCTGCCCAATCCAGGTAAGGGTGCCCCATACAACATAATCGGCGCCGGTCTGCAGGCTGAGCTTTCTGGTTTCCTCAAGATTTGTCGTCCGTTTTCTCCATTCGGGTTCTGATGCCGCATCCACCAGCAATACTCTTGCTCCGGCCTGTTCAAGAGATTCCTTTATGGCGGCGGGTATATCGGATTGCAAATAGGACAAGTCTTTTTGGGAAAAAATTTCAAAAGGCAGGATGACAACATTAACCGGTTGTTGACCATTTGCAGCTATCAGCGATAGTCCTAAAAGTGCCACAATAATCAAACAGAGAGTCTTCATCATATCGGTCTTTAATATATTCCGCACCACATACGTAACCGAAGTGCCATCCAAGAATTGGGCCTAAATTCAATGTTTCTGCCGATTCGCCTTCGCAAAAGAACCGTATTTAAGCTCAGCCTTCATTTACATCTTGAAGTCGCCCGTCGACAATCGTGACGCATCGCGACATATAGGATGCAAGTTCCATATTATGGGTGACAACCACCAGGGTCATCAATAGTTCCTGATTTAATTCCATTAGCAGTTGATGGACTTGATCACTGTTCATTTTATCAAGATTTCCGGTCGGTTCATCTGCCAGTAAGATCGCGGGCTTTAATACCAGCGCTCTACCCAAAGCGACGCGTTGCTGTTCACCACCGGAGAGCTTGCCGACACGATGGTGCAATCGGTCTTGCAGGCCAACCCTGACCAATATCTCTTCAGCCGCATTGAGAGCCTCTGGTTTGCTAAAAGCATTAATCAGCGCCGGCATCATGGCATTCTCCAGAGCGCTAAACTCGGGCAAAAGATGATGGAATTGAAAGACAAATCCGACGGTCCTGTTGCGAAATTCGGCCAGCTTGATGTCATCGTAAACGAGGACATCTTCACCCTGAAACATCAATGCACCGCTGTCAGGCCGATCAAGCGTTCCAAGAATATGCAGCAGCGTCGATTTGCCGATGCCGGATGGGCCGACAATCGCCACTGTTTCTCCAATATGCAAATCCGCATGAACACCTTTCAAAACATCAATACGGACGCCCCCGTTTCTAAAGCTTTTTGTCAGATCTTTGCCGGTTAACAAACAGTCTGAGGAACCATTATTATCATCTTTAGAGTCGAATTGATTCAGTTCTTTGGGTGGGCCGGAATTAGCCATAACGGATTGCCTCCACCGGGTCGAGTTTGGCGGCTTGGCGCGCAGGATAAAGGGTTGCCAGAAAGCATATGACCATTGCGGCCGACACGATCCCAATGACCCAGAAAATTTCGATTTTAACCGGAAGTGTGGTTGTAAAATAATAAATATCGCCGGTCAGTTCATAAATATCGTAACGGTCAAGCACCGTGCAGAGCACCAGGCCCAGTCCCAGTCCCAGAACCGTTCCGATGGAGCCAATAACCATCCCGCTAAAAACAAAAATTTTACGGATGCTCTTTGTGGTGGCCCCCATCGCCTTCAGAATCGCAATATCCCGCGTTTTGCCCATGACCAGCATAATCAGACTGCTGGCAATGTTAAAGGCGGCAACCAGAACGATAAGAATTAAGATAATCGCCATTACATACCTTTCCAGTTTCAGCGCCCGAAACAGGTTTTTATTCATCTGCATCCAGTCCCGGGCCCAATACGGAAATCCCAGCTTGGCGATGAGTCTTTCGGCAATATCTCTGGCCCGGTAAATGTTGCTGACCCGAATATCAATCCCGGTCACCGAATCGGCCATCCGCAGCATCCGCTGAGCGTCTTTAAGATGAATA
>JASFTL010000442.1:0-3952 GCA_050053555.1 Desulfobacterales bacterium | reverse complement strand
GCCAGTTGCGGGTTAAATTGCCAGATACCCTCCTCAATGTCTTGCGGAGTAACGAGCGTAAATGGGGCTGGATGCTCCCCCTTATCGTTTACCAAAAAGATGCTGTGGAAGATCTGCATCACCTGATGCGTATCCATGGTCGGGCAGATTTCGGTGATCACATTGAGATTGCGATAAATAAAATCACACAGCCGGCGGTTATCATCAACAGCGCCGGTTCCGGAACGCCCGCCGACATAGAGTTCAAAATCCGGAATACAGAACGTATTTTGAACATCGACCAATAAGAGGCAAATTTTAAGCTTATCACGAGCGGCAGGCTGCAGGTTATGCTGCCGGATCCAGTGTGCGGCATCTGCTGCCCGGGCTTCATAAGGGACTTTCCAGACTTCACCCACACTTTGGGGGTTGAAATGAGATGGAATCGGAAGTTCATGAACTGCCATAGATCCTCCTTGTCAATGAAGCGATGAAAAATGAGGGCGCTAATTCAGGCCACCCTTATCCATACTGTAATATACGGCAAAATGTCAAAAAACCAAGCAGCTTGTCAAAAAGACAATTTTGGCAGCGGTGATTACAATCTCTGATGGTGAACCGCTCGATCATATTGCTGCCGAAACGCTTTGCGAAGACCCAGCTGGGTGAAAAACGAATTCAGGGCAACACCGAAAGAGGGCTGGTTCCTGAAGGTATGAAATGTCCGGGTCAGAATACGCCCCATGCTGAAACCTTCCTGCAAAACTCGGGAGTTCATATCGAACATTTCTTGCTGATCCATTGTGGGGTGTTTGAAAACGATCGCGTCGCCCCCGTAATGATCCCACGAGAGTTCGGGGTATATCCTGCCCTGTTGCAGGTACTCTTCGTAGATGGGACTTCCGGGCATCGGGGTTAAAGTTAAAATAAATGGGATAATCTGCATTTCATCGCAAAAATCCAGGGTGCGGCGGTAAGTTTCCAGTGTATCGTCGTCCCAGCCGACGACGAAAAAACCCATGATCTCGATGCCCAGCGCTTGGATAATCCTGATGTTTTCCCGCATCTGCTCAACATCAAAAACATCCGGTGAAGTGAAATGCAGCTTACGCCATGCGCCGGACTGTTTCTGCCCCGCACCGGAAATGGATTCCAAACCGGCCGCGATGGAGCAGAGCCCGCTTTCGGCAGCCAGTTCAACGATTTTGCGGCCGTCTTTGTAATTTATGGCCGATAAACCGCCCGCACCGCTCCACAGGCGTTTTGGTTGCAAGCTCGCCAGTTCTTTATACAGGTCCAGATAGTATTGATTTTCCTCGGGCCGGTCGGTTATCTGCGGATGACCAAACACGCTGTCATCCACATTAAAATAATTTTTACGCAGGGTATCGACTTCGGCAACCACTTCATCAATCGGACGATGCCGAATCTGCGGGCCAAACATCGGGGTCACCGGGCAAAACCGGCAAAAATTGGGGCACCCACGGGTGGTAAAAACAGAATCCATCAGGTAGCGCTCGCGCGGCAGCAGATCGCGTTTCATCATGGGAAGGCGGGCAAGGTCCGGTCTTTTGGGCTGATGATATATGCTGCCCTCAAGCGACTCTTTTTTATAAGGACCGCAGACATAATAATCTTTTAAACTGCCGGACTGTGCATCGTTTAAAATGACCGGCCAGATTTCTTCAGCCTCACCAATGGCAACAGCGGTCGCGTGTTGTCTGGCTTCCTGCGGAAATACAAAAATATGGGGACCTCCCAGAACCACGGTCTTACCGCTGGAGATAAATTTATCGGCAATGTCATAGGCAATCACGGCCAGAGGGGTGCGCACCGTTATGCCAACCAGATCGCAATCCGCATCATAATCTATTTCATCACCGTAAAACATGTCGATCAGGTGAATTTCATGTTCGGGTGGAGTCAACGCTGCCAGCAATGTGGGCGCCAACGGCATCACCGGCAACATCGATTTGCCCATTTCAAGTCCGCGGCCAGGAAAAATGAGTTTAATTTTCATTTGGACCTCACATCTCGTTTCATATCCCACAAATTTGCAAATTGCTTGCGAAACACAACACTATGGTATTCGTTTGTCGGTGCCTATGTGCCGTTAACCCGCTTTTTGGCCGAATTTTTGGGCCACCAGTTTCTCGGTTTCATGCTTGCGGTGACAGGCGACAAGATGGCCGCTTTCCACGGCTTCAAGCAGCGGTTCTTGCGCCAGACAACGATCAACGGCAAACGGACAGCGTGTGTGAAACCGACAGCCAGCCGGCGGATTGACCGGGCTGGGCACATCTCCGGAAAGGACGATACGCCAGGGCTTGTGTTCGACATCAGGGACCGGAATGCCCGAGAGCAGTGCGGCGGTATAGGGGTGCAGCGCGCGGGCAAAAAGATTTTTGGTCGGGGCGATTTCGACAATTTTGCCTAAATACATCACCGCCAAACGATGGCTGATATATTTAACCACCAGCAGGTGGTGGGTGACAAACAGGTAGGTTAGACCCAGTTTTTGCTGGAGTTGCATCAAAAGATTGAGAATCTGAGCTTGTACCGAAACATCCAATGCGGAAGTCGGTTCATCCAGCACGATGAACTCCGGATGGGTTGCAATGGCCCGCGCAACCGCGATGCGCTGGCGCTGCCCGCCGGAGAATTCATGCGGATAGCGAAGATAATGATCCTGGGTCAGCCCCACAATTTCCAGGAGCTCTTTGACACGATCGGCCAGCTCGCGGCCGCCAAGAGTATTCTGGGCTTTGAGGGGCTCAGCGATGATGTTTTTGATCAGCATACGCGGATTCAAAGAAGTGGTCGGATCCTGGAAGACCATCTGGAGCTTACCGCGAATTCCCAATTTTTTAAGGGCGCTTTTTTTTAAGCTCCCAATATCAGCGGATCGATTTGGTCCTTTTTTTGGGGTGTAATAATGGATATGGCCTTGTGTAGGCGCGTGCAGGCGAATGATGGATTTGCCGGTCGTTGTCTTGCCGCAGCCGGATTCGCCGACCAACCCCAGGCACTCGCCGCGAAAAATATCCAGGTCGATGCCGTCCAGGGCTTTGACATCGGCAACTTTGCGCTGCAGAACTCCGCCCAGAATCGGGTAGTATTTCTTAAGGCCTTTTATTTCCAGTATCTTTTGCATCTTGACGTTTAATTTTGGACAGGATCTACAGGATTATTCAGGATTATTTTTATTTCTCATCACTTTCCGGACGAAAGTGATGAAACTCAATCCCGCTAAAAGGCGGGAAACTTATTTATTTCCTCGCTTGCCGAGAAACTCACTAAATGTCCAGCAGTACGCGCGGTTCGGGCATTTATTTTTTCGCCGCAGGCGATGGAAATTCTTGGCTTTCATCCGGAAAGCCAAGAAAATATTATCCAACCAATCCTGTGAATCCTGTCTTAAAAAAATCATTTCTTTGAGGCGACCCAGTAGCAGGCCACCTGATGATTTTTGGCAACTTCAAGCATTTCAGGAAAGACCCCTTTGCATACCGGCATGGCATGCGGGCAACGCGGATGAAAACGGCAGCCCGAAGGCGGCGTCACCAAATTGGGCACGCTGCCCTCGATGCTCTGAAGCTGTCCTTCCTGGGAAAATCGCGGTACGGAATTCAGTAACGCCTGCGTATACGGATGTTTCGGCGAACGGAATAAATCTTTGATTCCGGCCACCTCACAGAGATTTCCGGCGTACATCACACCGACCCGATCACAGGTTTCGGCCACGATACCCAGATCATGGGTGATCAGCAGCACCGAAGATATTTCTTTTTGCTTGAGCTCCTTTAAAAGCTCAAGAATTTGGGCCTGAATGGTAACATCCAGATTTGAGGTGGCCTCATCTGCGATCAAGAGGATGGGATTGCAGGCCAGCGCAATGGCGATCACAATACGCTGTTTCATGCCGCCGGATAAATTATGCGGATAACGCCTAACGATCTCAGCCGCGTTCGCA
>JASFTL010000441.1:0-3977 GCA_050053555.1 Desulfobacterales bacterium | reverse complement strand
TCCAAACCGGCCCTGATGAATCGAATCCAGCAACGGCTGCAGCTCAAAACCGAATAGAGTCCGCCCAAACGGATATAGCTCGATAATCAATAGATCCGGTTTATGCTTTTCACACAACGAAAAAAGAATTTCTTTGCGCTGTCTCTGAATCGCTTCAACCGTTTTTTCAGGATCTTCCGGTATTAAAGTGGTAAAATGTTCGTCCATGTAAAGTCCCGGCAGGCGAACAAGAGAGACATGTTCGGGTATCTTAATGTCAACTTCCCGGCCGCCGGCAACTAAATATACCTGATGATCTGAAAGGGCTCGAGCGACTGCGACACTACGAAACAAATGCCCCATTCCCCAGACGTATTGGCAGTAGAATAGTATTTTCATCCTAGACGCTCAATTTAATCTCTTCATAATTATTTTTACGCTTTTTATGGCAAAGCATTTACGCCACCAAGACACAAAGACGCAAAGATGAATATTAACCAAAGGTTTTGCTTTGAGTCTTGGTGCCTTTGTGGCAATTTTTTCCGGTTTATCCGGGTTAGGTATAATTAAAACCAATCATTTAAGCAGATCTTTAAAATTAACCGGCACAATGTTCTTAGATTGTGATAACGTTCTTAAAAGAATATCGAGAAAATCAAAAGCGGCTGCATTCATCTTCTGGTGATGCAGCATAATCCCGCATCGCCCCGAGGAGATATCTTTTTTTAAGACCTTAAAAAGATGATCCCAGCCCGAAACCGGATCTTTCACTTTGCGCGTGTGAAGGTCAACATCAACGCAGAGATCGGGCAGATTCTCCGGAGATGAAGGTGAAGCGCCACAGTTCCGCGAGACCGCATGATATCTGTATTTCTTGAGTAGCTCTAATGTTACTTGGTTGCAGCGATTCCATGGAGGCGTGAATACCGGATAAAAATGGTTCTCCAGTATGTCCTCCAGGCGTTGTCTGCCTCTCAACAGATCGTGCTTGAGTTCGGAATAGAGACGCGCGGAACCGAATTCATCATTTCGGCCGTCTGTTTCATGGTTGAAATGACGCCACCCATGCTGGTGCCAGCACATCAGTGATGAAGACTTTGGAGCAAACTTTTGTAAAGACTTCCAACGCTCATGCGTTAACCAGGCGGGCACAACCGCAAGAGATAACGGAACCCGGTAAACCGAAAATAATTCCATCATCCGGTAAAACTGTCTTCCCGGAACCGCCACATCATCTGCTCGAAAATAAATACGTCCTGGTTCAGTGTTAACAAAACGGGCACAGGCATCTCTGATACAGTTTTCAATTCGTGCGGCTAAATCCGGCGGCGGTTGGCGCCATATGGAAGAGATAAAAGGCTTCATGAATTTTTAAAGCTCCCGTTTATCCAGCCTTCCAGCCATTGAGCCGTATGGACAGCTCCATTCAGATCAATATCGATCTTCCTTATATCTGCCCGGCTCAGTGTCTGACGCACGATCCTGGCAAGATCTTTAGGGTTCAGGTCTTGATCATTGATGAGTTTCAGAGCGCCCCGATCAGCCAGCCGTCGGGCACGCAGCCGTTGCTCGCGATTGACAGCAAAGGGCCATACCAATGCAGGTACGCCGGCTGTCAAAATGTTCATGGTGGTATTGTATCCGGCCATACTGATCGATAGATCCGCAGCAACCAGGCGGGCTGGAAAATCGGATGTAAATTTTGCGATTTGAATCCGTTGATTTTTTATCAGAGCCTTTAAATCTGCGAACTCACTTTCGGCCATATAAGGTCCGGTGTAAACAAAGAGATGCGGGATGCCTTTAAGTTTTAAATGACGGAAAGCGCGAATGGCGGATTCAAGAATCGGTTTACCCACACTGCCGCCGCCGGCACTGGCAATAATCATGACATCTTCTTCTGCGATTCCCAGCTGTCTGCGAATCCGGCTTCTGGTGCTACCCAGAGGCTTTGGGGCGATATATCCCGTATAAATGATTGGAATCTTAATTTCCGCAACTCGCAAAAATGTTTCTTCAAGGCGAATCAAATTCGGATCGGAATGCACCAAGACCGCATCGAAATAATTATTCAGCCTTTCGACTGCGCGTCTCTCGTGTTTTTGTTTTTTCTTTTCAACCAGGATATCCCGCACACTGCTGATCACTCCGCAGCGCGATAGAGAATTGCTGCGAATGGCTTTCAGTGTCGGGTCAAGTTCAAACCGAAAAGCCTGGCGGCCGAATGGATAGAGTTCGAGAAGAAAAACCTCCGGCCTTTCCTTTTCAACAATCGCAAGCAGTTTCTTTTGCCGCTTTTTTTTGATTTGATCCAGCGATGAATCATCATCCGCGCCCAAGAGACCTTTAAATTCGGAATCCATTTGTAAAGCGGGAAGATTTATCATCCTGACATGCTTCGGAAAATTCGCGTCGATGCGCGGTCCGCCGGTTACGAGGATCACTTCATGGCCAGCCAGCGCCTTGCATATTTCAAGGGCTCTGAATAAGTGCCCGATCCCCAGTACGTGCTGACAGTAAAAAATGATTTTCATCCTCAAATACCTAAAATTAGGTGCGTTTATTGTCAACAGTTTGTTACAGCTTCCTTCCGGATTCAATCTTTGCTATACAGAAAGTGCATGGGATCACGTCACCTGGATCTTCGAGTCAAAGCCAGCCAATTCACGTGCCACGGGAGGCCGCCAACTTGGACGATGATAATAAAATCAGAATAGAGAAAATCAAACTGGCTGACCTTTATGATTTTGCCTGTCGAACCATTGGCAACCCATCATTTAGAAAAGCCGCCCCGATTCCTTTGATCCGCGCTTTGTCCCAATCAAGAAATCCCTATGGTCGACCGGATGATCTCGCTTTGCTGGTCGCGTATTGCGCGGATCAGTGTGTGGGCTATAAGGGATTATTACCTGGTCTGATGAAAACAGATTCGCAGACTTCCCGAGTTTACTGGGGGATGGCCTGGTATGTACTTCCGGAATTTAGAAGACTGGGGATCGGAAAGCGGCTCTTGGAGGAAATCAAAAATACGAAAATCGACTATATTACACCGCAAATGACAAAGAGTGCTGAAAGCGTCTTCAGACGTGCAGGTTATAGAGACCTCGGACGTTTGACCTATTTCCAATTACGCGTGGATAGATTGAACTTGTGGTCTAAATTTTTGAGTAAAAAGACCCCTTATCCGAAGCTTACAGGCTCATGCCTTGTGCGCCTGAATCGTCTGCTTTACAGCATCACAAAAAGAATTTTTTACGGGGTGGCGTGGCGAAGCAGCCAAAGGCGACAAAAATTCAGCGTTAGGTGGAAGGTCGTCGATCAAATTGATGAATCCAAGTGGGGTGTTTACAATCGGCAGGTGAAGGGCCCTGCATTTTTTAGAGGAATTGAGGCGGTCAACTGGATGCTAAAGCATCCCTGGGTGGTCTCCAGGAACAAGCAAGAAGTCGACGTGGCCAATTTCTACTTTTCAATCATCCGTGAAATGTTCATGTTTGCTGCAGTTGAAATAAATTCGTCTGACAGCGGCCGGCCGAAGGGCTTTTTGGTTTTGTCCATATCAAAAAAAAAGGAAAGAATAAGGGTCAAAATATTGGACTTCTATTTTCATCATCCAGAAGATCGCGAAATCGCCGCTCACCTGGCCCTGAGATATGCAAAAGTTTATCTGGCAGACCGCATCGATTTTCCCGCTAGCTTAGAAGATTATTTTAAAAATACAACTGCTTGTAAGAAACTGATAAAAAAACAAAGCCAACTGTATATGTTTTATCCCGCGAGCAACCGGAGCCCCCTTGCCGTTTATAAGGGCAAAGTTGAATTGAATTATTGTGACGGTGACATTGCATTTACTTGAACCCCTCTCAAAAATGTGTCTAAGTGTCCATGGCGGTGTTGCAAACCGATTCAAAATGCTCGAATACTGTCGTGTATGCTCTGCTTTTGAATCGGCTTGCGCCTTGCCCTGAACCCTAATCCACCATTTTGAGACGGATTCT
>JASFTL010000440.1:0-3996 GCA_050053555.1 Desulfobacterales bacterium | reverse complement strand
TGTCAGGATCAATCAGATTGACCGTATGATTCTCTTCTACAAAGCCGATGTGGCTGCCATCAAAGGCACCCGCAAGGGTCTTGAAGCGGCCCTGGACTATTTGGACCAGGTCACCAAATTAGACCCCGATGATATTGAAGCCGAACTCATCAAAAAGAAAAAAGCATCGATTCGCGAATTATTAAAAACGCTATAAAAAGCATTCTCAATGACCACCAAACGCATTCTCATATTTGCGCCTCTTGTGCTCACATTGATCCTGCTCCAATCGTATTTCTGGGTTCCGACTTACGAGCAACAGGCCAAAGGCAACCCCGACCGTTTAAATCAATTCATCAATGCCTCGATCGGCGATGCCGCAATCCTCATCCCGATTTTATCTGCGGATAGTGCCAGCAGCGAGATCGAAAGTAAGGTTTTTGAGGGCCTCATCGACCGCGATGAGGAGCTGAATTTCAGAGGGCGGCTGGCCAGAAGCTGGAAAATCTATGAAGAAGCATATTTCTATATCAATTCAGCAGCCGACCTGCCCAACCTCGGCCGTTTGAATCCGCAAGCGATTGTAGACTTGCTAAAAAATTCGAAACAAAAAGAGCGCCTATCTTCCCCGGCGCTGAAGCAAACACTGGAAAACATTCGGTCCATTTCGTTGATTCCGCCGCATACTTACAGCGTGACACGCTTGAACAAAACCGCCGCTGATGGTAAAAAACCGGGTGAAATAAAAATCAGCATTTCGGCTCCTGCAAGGGTTAAACTGGCTTTAGACGAGGTCGACCAGAATCTATTTTCAAATCTAAAAACGCTTTTAGGCGATCAATATTTTTCGAGTTTTCGCGCACCCCAATTTTTAACGACCCAACCCCCAATCGATAAAGAGCTGCTGTCATCTTATGCCCGTGAACTCCTGCCGGCCGTGGAACACAATCCGGTTATCGTCTTTAACCTGCGGGAAAACGTTAAATTTCATGACGGCCATATATTTGATGCCCATGATGTCAAGTTCACCTATGATGCCATAATGGATCCCAAAAACCTATCGCCCCGGATCGCAGATTACGAACCGGTAAAAGCAGTAGAGGTAATCGATCCGCTTACCGTTCGTATTGTTTATAAGCGCCTGTACTCACCGGCTATCGGAACCTGGGGCATGGGAATCCTTCCGGAGCACCTCCTTAACTCGCAAGCGCTGAAAGCCGAAGCGCTAAAACTCGGTCAAAATCCGGCAGACTTCACCATGCGGCAAAGCGCCTTTAAGCGCCATCCCGTCGGATGCGGACCCTTTGTATTTCGCGAGTGGAAATCCGATCGATTTATCATCCTGGATCGCTTCGAAGATTACTGGGAAGGGCCGCCCCATTATAAGAAATATTTATTTCGGGTACTGCCCGATTTATTGACCCAGGAAATGGAGTTTTACGCCGGAACAATCGACAGCTACGGCGTGCAACCCCATCAGGTCAAACGCCTGAAAGCAGATCCCAGGTTCCAAAGTTTTTCCGGCCCTTCTTTCGGCTATACCTATATCGGTTACAACATGCGCCGCAAACCTTTTGATGACCGACGGGTCCGTCAAGCCTTAAGCATGGCGATCGATGTGAACAAAATCATAAAATTTGTGCTCTACGACCAGGGAGAAAGAATCACCGGTCCATTCGTCAAACAAACCGACTTTTATAACCATAATATTCGACCTGTTCCTTATGACCCTGAAGGTGCGTTGAAATTATTGGCCGAAGCCGGCTGGCAGCGCAACGCCGAAGGTTGGCTTGAAAGAAACGGCCAGCGCCTGCAGTTTAAGCTCATCACCAACAACGGCAATGACATCCGCAAGGCGATCCTGGCGATCGCTCAGGATTCATGGAAGCAAATCGGCATTGATGTGCGCACTGATCTTTTGGAGTGGTCCGTCTTTATTCAGGAACAGGTCAATAAAATGGACTTTGATGCCCTAGTGCTCGGCTGGTCCATGGGGATAGACCCGGATTTGTATCAGATATGGCATTCCAGCCAGACCAACCCGAACCAGCTTAATTTTGTCAGCTTCAAAAACAAGGAGGCCGATGACCTGATTATTAAGATCAGACAGGAGTATGATCACGAAAAACAGGTCCAATACTGCCACCGGTTGCATGAAATAATCGCCGATGAGCAGCCTTACACCTTTCTGTATGTCGGCCGGTGGACCGCAGTCCTGGATAAACGAATCGTCATACGCGAAGTCGATGATACCGCTGGCATAGTTTACAAAAAAATAACCCCGACCAAAACGGGTGACTATACCTTTCATTTCAACCGCTGGATCAAACTCGCAGAAATGCCGGAGCTTACGCCATAAGCAGTTAAAGGAATTCGAGATGCTGTCATTTATCGGACGCAGCCTTGTTCAGAAAATTATTACCTTATTCTTTGTTTCGATTGTTTCTTTTTTAATCATTCACCTGGCACCAGGTGAGCCCAGCCAGGTAGATCCATTGAATCCCAAATTCACCCCCGAAATGGTTGAAAGATTTCGTGAGGCATTTCATCTAGATGAACCGCTTTATGTACAATATCTCTATTTTTATCGCGACCTTTTCGCAGGCAAAACCATTTCCTGGAAAGATAATCTTCCGGTCTTAAAAAAGATATGGGAACGATTTCTGAACAGTCTCCCGCTTTTTATCGTGGGCACCATTCTGACCTGGACCATTTCTTTTCCGGTCGGTATCCGCTCCGCACTTTTCAGGGGCGGATTCTATGACCGTAGCTCAACATTTTTTGCGTATCTTTTGATCTCAATCCCGGGTTTCTTTTTCGCCTATATCCTGATTATCTTCGTTGTCAATCAATTTCAGGTTCCGGTTATCGGGATGGAGACATTTGGAATTGGTGACACGGCCTGGCCGAACAGGGCGATGGATCGCATCTGGCACTTACTGCTGCCCTCCCTTTTGGGTGCGACCGGCGGAATCGCCGTGCTTTCCCGCTATGTTCGCAGCCAAATGCTCGAGGTCGAAGGTCAAGATTACGTCCGCACGGCCAAAGCCAAAGGGCTTGCACCGGATCAGGTGCATTACAAACATGCCCTGCGCAATGCATTGCTGCCGTTTGTGACGATGTTTGGACTGATTCTGCCCGGTCTCATCGGCGGATCGGTCATCATCGAATCGATATTCGCATGGCCCGGTATGGGCCGAATGGCCTATGAAGCCATCTTAGCCAGAGATTATCCGGTCATTCTAACCATTAACTTTGTTTCGGCGGTGCTGGTACTCGTCGGCACCTTTATTTCGGACCTGCTTTACCTGGTCGTGGATCCCAGAATACGATTGTAATGGAAGCGAACCCACATACCACCTCACAGGATTACCAACTGGATGAACCGCTGGCGCCGAAACGGACGCGTTTCGAGGAATTTTGGCGTCTTTTCAAGCAAAACAGGCTGGCAATCACAGGACTGGTTTTTTTCATTCTGTTCTTTGTTGTTGCCGTCATGGGTCTTTCATTAACTTCCGGTAATAATCCATATCTAGATCCCGCGCTGGTGCGCCTGCAGGAAAAGTTGCGCCCACCATTGGCCAAGCCTAATTTTGAAATGCTGCAGCCCAACGAAGTCCCCACGCTGGGCGTCTATATTTTCGGAACCGATGACCTGGGGCGTGATGTCTTTGCCAGAATGCTGCAGGGATCATGGGTATCTTTGACCGTCGGCTTCGTAGCGGTGGGCATAGCGATTATTATCGGGATATTCCTGGGGGGAATTGCAGGCTATTACGGGCAACGCCATATTCGGATCAACCAGCTCATGGCCGCTGGATTTTTAGCGGCCGCAGCGCTTTTGCTAATCACTGATCTGATTTGGACAGGGGTTTTGTTTTTTCTTTGCGGTCTGGCCTGCATTGTAATATCGATTTTAACGAAAGCATCTGCCAGGTCCAAAATAAAACCGGCCTGGACACGCTTGTGGTATTTTAATACCATTTCGATCGACACGCTGGTGATGCGATTTGTCGA
>JASFTL010000439.1:0-3999 GCA_050053555.1 Desulfobacterales bacterium | reverse complement strand
TTTCGATATGCGAAAGATGCTCAATTTTCTGTTTTTGCGTTTCACGGACATAACAAACAAGCGCCCCGGCTGCTCTCACACCGGCAGATAGCCCTTCACATCCGAATCCTTCCAGTGATAGCGTCTTAAACTGATCAGTTAGTCTGTTATAGCAGCGTTTATATTCAAATTCACCATCCTCTAGATGGGTGATTGCCAGATCAGTCAGCGCCTCACGAATGGCTGCCATTTGCGGGTCGGTCTTGGATGATTCCGGCAACAGGATCTCCCTGGGAGCGATTCGTAAGGATTCATCAACGATGGCCGCAAAATCATCGGATTCGGTCACTCGAAAGACACCGGTGGAAATATCCAGATATGCCAACCCGATGAAATCATCCTGGTGGATAACGGCGAGCACAAAATTATTGGAACGTTTATCCAGAAATTCATTGTCAATCACCATCCCCGGGGTAATGACCCGCACAACATCACGCTTGACCAGTCCTTTGGCCGTTGCAGGATCTTCAATCTGATCACAGACAGCCACCTTGTAGCCGTGATCGATCAGGCGGGCGATATATCCTGAAACAGCTCGATGGGGCACACCGCACATGGGCACCGGAGATTCATCTTTCTTATTTCTGGATGTGAGCGTAATTTCTAAGACCCGGGATGCAACCTGGGCATCTTCGAAAAACATTTCATAGAAATCTCCCATCCGATAGAAGAGTATGGCATCCGGATACTCCTCCTTAATGGAGAGATACTGTTTTATCATGGGGGTTAATTTGGGAGGGTTCATCAATCAATCAGTACAATACCGCTTTTTACTTTTACCGAAATTGAGCGTTTCAAATTGAAAAAAAATTTTTTATATTAATTTAATTTGAATTACTTAGATCTATTTTATTAAAGTATGTTTTTAAATTTTGATATGTGGCTTTGATGTGCTCGGGAATGACGCGCACTTCACCAAAAACAGTTAAGGCATTGGTGTCACCCAACCAGCGCGGCACAATATGAAAGTGAAGATGCTCTTCAACACCGGCACCGGCTACCTTACCCAGATTGAGACCGATGTTAAATCCATCCGGTTGCATGACGCGTTTTAAAATACGGACGGATTGATCCACTGTCGCCATTAATTCTCCCATCTCCGCTTTTGAGAGCTGATCAAGCGTCGCGACATGTCGCACAGGTGCCGCCAGAAGATGCCCGTTGATGTATGGAAACTTATTCATTATCACCAGGGTGATCTCACCCAGGAAAAGCGTCAGATCATCGTGCGCATCGATTGCGTCACAGAATATACAGCGATTATCTTTGTCTGCGAGAATATACTCAATTCGCCATGGTGCCCACATGGTTTTCATTGTGAAATCCTCAATTTGCCAGTTAAATCGAGCGATCCAAGTTCGGAGCGTCGCTCCGATGTGAACGGTGAAATACCCTGTATTTTCATTTAGTTGTACAATTTCCGAGATGTAATTTAAATCTACGGTGTTTATCTTCAAAACTCAAGAGATTTTTGGACTTTTCATTTACAAAGAGCTTACAGAGAGCACAGAGAAATCAATTAAATTCAATTTGTCCCTATGTCCCTTGCGGGCATTCCTTGGAATGCATTTAGTATCGAATATCGAGCATCAAGACTCATCTCGTATTGAATCACGGATTATACCATGCTTTTCTTAGCCAGTACCCGACAGCCAGTGACCAGCGGTCAATTTACATCCGCTGAATGACAGGCCGCATGGCGTCCGGACACTGACTCAAGAAATATTCATCCGTCATTCCCGCAATAAAATCCCGAACGATTTCAGCGGAGTTGTGTGTTTCGATGTAAACTGGAGACATTCCGTTTAGGAATCGGCTATAAATCACCGACGCGTGCGCTTGTTTTTCAATATCGGAGATGTATTTGTCGAACAGAAAGCCAAAGAGATCTTTAAGCTTCAGAGAATGCGTCTTGACTTTTGGATTTAAGTAAATGCATTCAAGATTAAAATTTTTTAATTGTTTCAAGGCTTCGGATACCGCTGAGCTGAAAGCCACGTAATTTTTCTGAAAGCTGGTCTGGATAATATCGGTCACCAGATTAAATACGATAGTGCCATTGGTATCACCAAGGATCTGAACGCTTTTTTGTGGTAAATCGGATCGGTCGATCAGATTTAAACGGATGGCATCCTCTATATCGCGGCCAACATACGCAATCGTATCGGCCATTCGAACGACACAGCCCTCCAACGTCATGGGTACTAACGTTATCTGGGGGTCACTTTTTTTGGCTTTCAGCTCTTCGTCTAATGTTTCGAAGCTCTTATCGGCTTGCGGTTGAAGCATTTTATTGTGAACCTCGCCATCATGACACAAAATGCCGTCTAACGTCTGCAGACACAGGTTCCATCCAATACCTTTTCGTTCCACTTTATCCAGAAATTGAACGCTTTGAACATTGTGTTGAAACGATCCGATACCATGGGCTTGGCACAGTTCAGCGAGATAGCGTTCACCATCATGACCGAAGGGGGCATGTCCGATGTCGTGTCCCAGGGCGATGGCTTCAATTAGATCTTCATTTAGATGCAAAAACCGGCCGATGGTGCGAGCGATTTTAGAAACCAGTTGCACATGTAGAACCCGGTGAGTAATGTGATCGTTTTTAATGAGATAAAAAACCTGAGTTTTGTCGATGTAGCGTGCATAGGCATGCGCATGTAAAATACGATCAACATCAATCGAAAAGCCCTGTCGATAGTCGGTATCCTCACGCGCCTCGGCTGCCCGGCGTGTAGCGTCTTTCGTCAAGGCCGCCAAAGCTGACAGTCGTTTAGCTTCCTGCTCATCCAGGGTGCCCCGGGCCAGATCCAATATTTTTTCATCATATTTCTTCATTTTCAATCATCGATTCCATCAATCTGTCGTAATCAAGGCCGGCCAATCGAAAACCCTCTCTGCCATACTTCATGTTGGCTTCTAAAACGTATAAATTGCCGTTATGTTCACAGATATCAATTCCGACATCATCCCAACGACATGCACGGGCAGCTTGCAGAGCCAAATCCTTAGCCTTCTCGGGGACCGCATCCAACCGAATGGTACCGCCAACCGCTACATTGCTTCGGTATTCATTTTGCGGGGCAATACGCCAGTAAGCATGCACAATTCGGTTGCCGATAACAACAACTCGGATGTCCCGATCGATGGGCAGATACTCCTGAACGTAAGCCGGACTGATGCGGTCGAGATACCATCTGAGTTCTTTTTCGCTGTGGATTAAATAAACCCCCCTTCCCATGGCAGAGCCGCGAGGTATTTTAGCGATAAACGGATACTCGAAATACTGCAAGATTGAAGATTTCTGATGCTTTCCGTAAAACACCCGCGTGCGTGGATGCGGAATCTTGAGCAATTCAAACAGGGCAGTTTGTTTAATTTTATCCTGAACACATTTATAGGTATGATAGCTTGGAAACGTGGCTTTGCCCATGGCGTCGAAAAGATCCGCATAAAACGTTGTCGGGTAATAAATTTTGTCGGCATTGCGGATCATATCAGCTTCCCGGGCGCTATAATCAGAAAAATTTGTCCGAACCCCGAGCGTCCGCACATTTTTACAATTTCTCAAACGGGCTTCAAGCGCGATGACTTCTTTTGTCATACGTCAAGTCCTTGATCTTTATCCGATCCCTTGAAACAATATCTTTTTCAAACGGGGCTTATTTAAAAAACTGCCGAATTTTTTCCAGACTTCTTTGCGTATGGGTGCCTGGCCAATAGATGCTGTTGCAATTAGGGCACTTTTGAAAATGTTCGTGGCTTTCGAAAATATAATCCGGCACCCTTCCCCGCAGAGAACTCTTTTCAGCTGCAACAATCGGCACGTTACAATGCAGACACCGTGAAAATGGCCGCGTTTGAGCAGCAGTTAAACCGAGTTCCCGGATGATTTGATTTAATTGAGCAGCCCAATGGTCCGACTGAACAAATATCATCTTACGGTCCAGAGACTGC
>JASFTL010000438.1:0-4010 GCA_050053555.1 Desulfobacterales bacterium | reverse complement strand
GAAGGATGAGCAAACATGACAATCGAAAGCGGGACGGCAACAGCCAGTGAAATAAGTATCCCGATCAGCACTTCCAATGCCGTTGTTCCGGCATGGGGAAGCAGGAGGTAGGCCTGAGATATCGCCACGCTGATGATTTGAGTCGGCATGGGCAGAATGAAATCGGGTATAGCAAAGCCCCTGCAGGCCATTTCCCAAGAGGCTAAAATAGCAAACGCCCCTGCAAACGCAACAAGTCTAGAGTATTTCATTTCCCAGCTCATTTTGTAAGCGGCTTAGCACATGTTCTTTTATTTCGATTAATTGCGGATCGCTCAGGCGACGGGGTTTGGGACCACTCAAATCAAAGTGCTCCAAGATTTTCATCGGTAATTGACCCATAACCAATACTTCGTCTGCCAACATAAGGGCTTCATCAATATTGTGGGTGATCATTAATATACTTTTGTTGAATTCGCTTTGAAGTAAAAGAAGCAAGGATTGCAAACTGGTACGTGTGATCGCATCAAGCGCTGAAAGCGGTTCGTCCAGCAGAACGAGTTCATGCTCAAACATTAGGGTTCGAACCAAGGCACAGCGCTGACGCATGCCGCCAGAAGTTTCTGCAGGTAGATAATGTTCAAAACCTTCCAATCCCAGACGTTTAAAAAGTCCTTGTGCCTTGGTATTGGAGATGATCATATCCGATCCTGCAATCGTGGCCGGAAGCAGTGCATTGTCGAGCAAAGTAAACCAGGGAAGCAGTAAATCCTTTTGCTGCATATAGGCAGCCTTTTTCCCCAAGTGCGGCACGTTTTTTTCAAGCCAATAAATTTCTCCGCCTTCTCGCGGCAATACTCCGGTAAGTACGTTAAATAGAGTGCTTTTGCCACAACCGGATGGACCAATTAAAATCGTAAAGCCTCTGCGGGGGACGGTGAGGTCGAGATTTTCCAATACAACGAGGTCGCCGAAATGTTTGCACAAACCCGAAACTTTCAGCATGTTGAATTCCCTCCGAAACAGATTTTTGCCGGAGGATGAGGAAGGAATATCGTGATTATCATTTCAACTTCCCTACGCCGGCATGATCCGGATCAGGTTCCAGGGGTCGAGGCACCAAGCCTCCTCTCAGCCGATTTATTTCGGCTCCCCCAGCGACTTTTGATTTATTGCTACCATTAAATTTCTTTATTGTCAATTTCGTACTTGAATCAGGTAAATTTCAGGTACCGTATGATGATGCGTCGTTATTAAGTTTGTTTAGGCGGGTTTCAAATTCAGCGTTGCGGGTTTGGAGATCGCGAGTTAACGCTTCCAGTTCATCAAACAGCCGGTCAATCGTTTGCTGGCAGCAATGAAGGGCCTGTGAGATTTCATTGATCCGGGCGCCATCCTGATCCTGGGCGGCCTGTTGCATGCATAGATTCAGACGAGCCAACTCACCTTCCTCATTTTCCATTTGCCTTTCCACCTTGATTATGCGCTGCTGGATAGGCTTTAGGATGCGGGATCGCTCGGAAATAATTTCCGATCTTTGACGTCGCAGCTCCTTTTTTGTCAGTTTTGAGGCAGCCTTCGTATTGAGATTTTGTTGTCCTTGCTTGACGGCTAACGCCGCTTCATCCTGCCAGCCGCCTTTGTCCAGAAAGCGCTGATAACTGCCGTCAAAAACCTCTATACGATCATTTTGAAATATGATGAGCCGCTGGGCCAGGGCATGTAAAAACATCTCGTTATGGGTCACCACAATCACGGTCCCATCAAAGTTGTCGACGGCCGCCAACAGGGCGTCACAGGACTCCATATCGAGATGGTTGGTGGGTTCATCCAGCAGCAGGAGATTAACCGGGGTTACCAGAAGCTTGCCCAGCATCACCCGACTCTTTTCTCCGCCGGAAAGGACGCTTATTTTTTTTAACGCATCATCGCCTGAAAACATCATTGCCCCGCAGATATTTCGGCAATGCTGCAGATCACCGTCTGGATTTGAGAAGACGATTTCCTCCATTACAGTGCGGCTGTTGACCAGCGTTTTTACGCTACCTTGCTCAAAAAAGCCTTTTTTGACCGCCGGATGATATTTAATTGTACCTGCCTGAGGCGAGATCTCACCGCCAAGCAGTTTCAGCATCGTTGATTTGCCTTTTCCGTTTGGACCCACCACACAAATGCGCTCCCCGGCTGCCACTGTGATGCTAAAATCCCTGATCAGGGGCACGGTTTTATCATACGTGAAATTTAAATTCTTTGCACTGAATACATGTTTGGCGTGAAACGGGCTGCTGCTGAAAGAAAAATCTAATATTTTTAATTTTTCAAGTTTTTGCTTCTTCTTCATTTTTTGCAGGGTTTTGATGCGAGATTGCACCAAATTGGCCTGTCTGGCCTTGGCTCTGAAACGCGTAATGAACTGCTCGATTTCTTTACGGCGACGCGCATCTTTTATTCGGGTCTTTTCGTAGACCGCTTCATCCATAGCGATTTGATCGTAGTACTTTGCCGTGTTGCCTTCAATTTTGCGCACCGCAAGGCGATGAATTCCCATCGTATGGGTGACAATCTTGTCCATAAAACTTCGGTCATGGGTGATTAGCATGACTTCATGAGGCCAGTTTTGCAGGAATTGTTCAATCCAGCGTATGGAGGTGATATCCAGAAAATTGGTGGGCTCATCGAGTAGCAAAAGGTCAGGCTCGGAAATCAACGCCTTTGCCAGGTTCAGGCGTACCTGGTATCCCCCTGAAAACGCCTTCGGGTGTCGCTGGAATTCCGTCTGGCTGAAACCAAGCCCGGCCAGGATCTTTTCAGCTTTCCAGTGATGATCTTTTTCGGCTTCAGGCAGAGCCGCAATGGCCTCGTCCAAAATCATATCGTGGCCGAATTCAAGGTTCTGGCTAACGTAACCGATGCGATAATTCTTCGGAGTGATAATGGCACCTGAATCGGGATTATCTTTACCCAAAATGATTCGAAACAGGGTTGTCTTCCCGTGACCGTTGCGTCCAACAATGCCCAGACGATCTTTTGCATTCAGTGCAAAGCTGATGCCTTCAAACAGGATTAGATCTCCATAGCTTTTGTGCAGGTTCTCTACCCGAATCATTTTACGAAAATGCCTTTGGTATGCTAGAGGGGACACAGATTTTCATGGATTATTCATTTTCGTGTTTGTGTTTGTTTATTTTGCGGGGCCCGTTAGATTCAACGGATTAGCCTTTTTAGTGTCTGGCGTCAATGACCAAATGCTGCATTTCAGTTTTGCGATAGACATACGTGGCTTGCGTCTGAATTTAAAAATAATTGAAAGATGCCCATCGTGCAATACGAAAAAACTTTTTTTGTGCGGTCCATGGACCCCGTAGGTTTCCTATATTATCAATATATTCGGAAAATCCAGAATGCTCCTGATTTCTTGAAACACCTTTTACATTTTGTTATGATGTGTAAAACCCGCTTTTTACTTGACAAAATTACCTTACTTAATATGTTATAAGCGCCAAGGGCCGACCATTCTAATTTCAAGCGCTAAAATAGAACATCCTCAGGCGGATAACCAGAAGAGATTTTTCCACCACAAAAGCGCGAAAGAACCAAAACACGAAAAGCGGACAACATATTTCGCGCTTTCCAGGCTACGTGTTTTCGTGGTTAATTTTTAAATTATTTCGTCTGAAAAAGTAAACATTTCCTGCTGTAACGGACAATAGCCAGGGAGGTTAGATATGGCAAAGGAAAAAGAGGGAAAAAAAGATTTTGTGGTGAAGGATCGCAGGATTTTCGCAGAAGAAAATCTGGACGCCGAGCCAACAGAAGAAAAGGAGGCACCGCCAGCTGAAGAGGAAGAGAAGGCTAAAGCTGATGAAACCGGCGAAGAACCGGCAGGCGAAACGCAGGAGCCGCCGCTGCAATTTCCGGAAATGAATTTTGCGACTTTTGTGGCCTCGTTAAACGCTTCGGCTTTATTGCATTTAGGAGCAATAGAAGATCCATCCTCCGGCGCAAAAAATAAAAACCTGCCGATGGCGAAA
>JASFTL010000437.1:0-4017 GCA_050053555.1 Desulfobacterales bacterium | reverse complement strand
CCCCCGGAAGTGACGGCCAAGAGGCCGAACAGGCCCGTTAAGGCGCCCAAAACGAAATTTTGGATTTTTCCCGTGTCGGTTTTGCGGGTGATGATGGCTTGAATGTCATTGAAGTAAAACCGCTTATAGTCTTCAACACCCAGGCGGGAATAGATCTGAAGCAAATGGTCGGATCCCTGCCAGAGGTTATGGTATCCGACCAAAAAACCTTTCTTCTTTCCGGTTAATCGACGGTATGCTGAAGTCTCACTATCCATTATTGAGTTTGCTTCTAGTTTGATGGTCGCGTAATAAACTGATAGAATTCTTGCAGCAGTCAATATTCAATCATCAATATTAAATTTTCATTCAAGCGGATATCAAGGTTCCAAATAGCAGAACCCATGCAACAATTTGTAAACTGGCAATCCCGAACGCCAGAACAAATCGTATCTTGCTCCGCGGAATGATACTGCCGGGAGCGCTCCAGTAACGGATGACCATAAAAAGAACCACAGGTGCGGTAATGATGGTCGGCCAAATTAAAAGCATGGATACAAGGGCAATAACCAGAGCGATTTTGTCATAGCACACCCGATGGTTTTCCAGATTTTTAATCTTACGCTTGGTTTTGCCTTTTTCCAGACACACAGGACAAAGATGTCGGCTATTTAATTCGACATCGCACAATACACATAGAAACCGACCGCAGGCCGAACATGCAACCGCCGCCTTTTTGCCAGGATGATAAAAACAGCCGGCTTCTTTTTCTGCCTGTAAGGAGTCCCCTGTACGACCGGAAGGTAATTTACGAAAAAGTGCCGGGTAGACATCGGCACGTATCGGTTCATTGCACGTGGGGCAAGGGATTAAAGCAAAGGTGTTGATCGTCGCAGCATTGAGCGCGCTTTTACACTGAGTGCAGGAAATCACGGATGACTCCTTTAAGGTCTATCATATTAAAGCTCTCCCGATTTTATGACGCGCGTATCACAAATACGGTCGTGCAGGGTGCGCTTCTGATCATCAAAGCCCGCCATAATATAACCGATGCAGAGTATCAAACCGCTGATCAATTTTGCAAAATGCCGCCCGATTGCCCTTGCAAAGCTGACCCGACCGCTATCCGCCATTACCACTTTTAGTTTACAGGCCATTTTGCCGGGTGTCGCTGCATATTTGCCCACAAACCAGGTATCATATACCGCCGGTATAATAAAATTGAGAATCATGGAGACCATTTGGATCGTAATAAATACAGCCGCTTGATCGGCAGAAAAAGCGCCCAGAAACGAAAGCGGCAGATAAATAATTGCGCTGGCGATTCCCAAAATAATGTAATCGATAAACCAGGCGCCGAAACGGATCCAGAAACCGGCATATTCCATGGCACCGGCAACCGGCACGCCTTCCTTGATCTTTTGAACAAAAATCGGCTTGCATGTGGCGCAGACCCACGCGTCTGCGAACCGAATCATGTCATTTTCAGCGAACACGTGGCCGCACTCAGAACACGCCGATTGCCTCATTGGTGGTGTGGCCTGAGACGATTGAAAACCACTTCGATTCTTGCGGCGCACAAAAAGACCCAATTGTTCCCATTCTTGCATGCCGCGTTCCCACACAAGTGTTTGGGAATTAATTTTCCTGGCCTTGATAAGGGTTTGAAGCTCAGCTTTGCCGATGGGACCCACCTGACGGTCGCCTTCAGCATAGTATAAATTCATGGTTGCCTCCGGTTGATTTTGCGGGCTTTAAATGGGGTCTAATATACTGATATATGGGTCTATATCGGCCAGGAGCGCCATAAACTTAAATATTTTTATCTTATCATAAAACTGGCGATTAGGCCCCATTTTTTAGGAAGATGGTAAGATTCTCCAAAGGATAACAGCATTGTTTTCCAATGCTATTACCTGAATTTTGCATGAAAATGAATGAGAAGATGAAAGCCTCCGGCTCGCCCTGTTGAATGCTTGCCCAATGAAATGCGAAGCCTATTTCATCGGGGCCGCTTCGCGGGCCCCGTAAGGGATTCAATAGGGCTCGTGCAAAAATCAGGTATTAAAGAAGTCCGGTGAAGGACCGGACGTGGAGAAAGAATTAGGTTGGTTTAATGCAATATCTGGCTGAGAAAGAGCTTGGTGCGTTCATGCTGTGGATTTTCAAAAAACTCCTGGGGAGTGTTTCCTTCTACAATTTGGCCAAAATCCATAAAAAGTACCCGGTGGGCCACGCTTTTCGCAAAACCCATTTCATGTGTTACCACAATCATGGTCATGCCTTCGCGAGCAAGATCAATCATAACGTCCAGCACTTCTTTGATCATTTCCGGATCGAGGGCAGAGGTGGGCTCATCAAATAGCATGACTCTCGGAGACATACATAGACTGCGGGCAATGGCCACCCGTTGCTGCTGGCCACCTGATAGCTGGCCTGGATATTTATAGGCTTGTTCCGCAATGTGAACCTTTTCCAAATAGTGCATGGCGGCTTCTTCGGCTTCTTTTTTGGGCACTTTTCTGACCCATATCGGACCCAGGGCAAGATTTTCAACGATGGTCAGGTGCGGAAAGAGATTAAAGTGTTGAAAGACCATACCCACTTCGGCCCTTATTTTTTCGATATTTTTGAGGTTATTGGTCAGCTCGATCCCATCGACAATAATTTGGCCGCGCTGATGTTCTTCCAATCGATTAATACAGCGAATCAGTGTTGATTTGCCGGATCCGGAAGGCCCGCAGATAACGATCCGCTCTTTTTTATGGATGGTCAGGTCGATACCGCGCAGCACGTGGAATTCTCCAAACCACTTATGCATATCGATGATCTCGATAATGGGTTCCTCCACATCCTGCATGTCGGAACTTTTTGCTGTTTCCTCGTTCATCTGTAAACCTCGCATTATGAATCAATGATCCGGTTAAACCGGTAGAAAAAAATCGAAAAACGATTAATGCTCCTCGGTTGACAATTCCTTTTCGAGCTTGCGGCTGTAATTTGCCATGGAGAAACAACCCAAAAAGTAAAGAATGGCCACAAAAATATAGACCTCGCGGCTGAATCCCATCCATTCGGGATTTGAAAGCACAGACTGGCTGGTTTTCAGCAGATCCCAGAGCGCAATGATCACCACCAGAGAGGTATCTTTAAATGCGGAAATGAGTATGCTCACCGTTGGCGGTATCACAATTTTTAAGGCCTGGGGTAAAATAATCAGCCGCATGGTCAGAAAATAGCTTAATCCGATCGAATCTGCCGCTTCATATTGCCCGCGCGCCATGGCCTGCAACCCACCGCGCACGACTTCGGCGATATAAGCGGCCGTAAACAGAATAATGGCGATTTGCGCACGCAGAATCTGATTGATGGTAATTCCTTCAGGCAGGAACAGTGGGAAGATAATCGAACCCATAAACAAAAGGCTAATCAGGGGTACGCCGCGGATCAATTCAATGTAAACAACGCACAGAATCCTTATTGTCGGCATCCGGGACTGACGGCCTAATGCTAAGATAACGCCAAGAGGATAAGCGGCTGTGAGTCCGAAAACCGATAAAAGCAGCGTCAATGGCAGTCCGCCCCATTTGGTCGTTTCTACCGAAGGTAACCCAAAGAGCCCTCCCCGCATGAGGAATCCCATCACGGCCAGACCGATGATCCAGGCATAACCCAAATATTTGGTCCAATGATCGCGGTCGCGACTGTAAAACAGCAGACCGCATAAAATCAGGATGGCAATCAATGGTCTCCACTGCTGATCATACGGAAAGAAGCCGAAAAGGATAAAACGAAAATTGGTCGCAATAATCGACCAGCAGGCACCGTCAGTTTCCCGGCAGACCGCCCCGGTGGTATTCCACACACTGTCAATAAAGGCCCATTGGATAAACGGCGGGATGACCTTCCACGCAAGATACAGCGTTACCAGCGTCAGCAGGGAGTTGAACCAGCCGTTGAACAGGTTGCCTCTCACCCATCCAATTACCCCCACCCTGGTCACCGGGGGCTTTAACTCCTCTGCCGCTTGTTCTTGAA
>JASFTL010000436.1:0-4018 GCA_050053555.1 Desulfobacterales bacterium | reverse complement strand
GGGGTGGGAAGCGTTAAGGCAAACCGTTGAATATACCAAACTCAGAAAGCAGGGAGGCGGTCCGCTGGCAAAGCAGCAGTTTATCCGTTTTACCTTGGCGGATATGGAAACCCGGCTGGAAGCTGCCCGTCTGATGACCTATTCAGCAGCCGATCTGATTGATAAGGGAAAGCCCTTTGATCTGGAGTGTTCCATCGCCAAATTATTTGCGACGGAAACGGTCACATGGTGTTGCGAGCGTGCTTTGCATCTTCACGGCGCTTACGGGTATATGATGGAAAGTGACATCCAGCGGTTTTACAGGGACTGTAAAGTCTTGGAATTCGGTGAAGGGACCAGCGAAATCCAACGCGAGATAATATCGGGTTTTCTCTTGCGGTAAAGATACAATAACAGATGATGAAAAATATCGCAGATGGCTTAAAAGGAGATAAAAATGAATGAAAGAATTGGAGCAATTGATGCCTGGGGAACGCTGATCACCAAAGAAGGCGCCAACAGGTGGCCGGATGAGTTTCATCATATTTTCAAAAAATATAAATCGGGTCCCAAAATTACAGATGGAATGAATGTAGAAGAGATGCTGGCAGACATGGACGAAGCTGATGTGGACATGGTGGTGCTGTCGTCTTTTGACTACGGAGATGTACAGATAATTTCCAATGAGGAAGTGGCTGAAGTCGTCAAAAAGTATCCCAAACGCTTTGTGGGTTGCGGCACGGTGGATCCCCGCCAGAAGCCGATGAAAGTGCTCGACGACATCAAAAAAATGGTTGAAGAGCAGGATATGGTGGCCTTGCGGCTGGAACCGTATGCATACGGTGACGGAATGACTGGCGCACCTCCCAATCAGAAAATGTACTGGCCGATTTATGCCAAATGCTGCGAACTCGACCTGCCGGTCACCCTTCAGGTTGGGCACACGGGACCGCTTCTGCCTTCCGAGCCGGGGCGTCCGATCTACCTGGATGAAGTCGCCCTGTCTTTTCCCGAGTTGACACTAGTTGGCGCCCACCTGGGGCAGCCATGGCATGAAGAGATGATGATTTTGGCCTGGAAACATCTGAATGTGTACATTGAAACCTCGGCTAGGGCACCCAAATTTTGGCCGGACTCCTTCAAGCATTTCGTGGGTTCATACGGACAGGACAAGGCCCTGTGGGCTACTGACTATCCCCTGCTCGGATTCAAAAGGTGCGTGGACGAAGCCCGGGGCCTGGGTTTTTCTTATGAGATCGAAAAAAAGCTGCTGCGTGACAATACAATCAAGGCCTTTAAGCTTGAGGGGAGGATATGATGAAAGCACTTTTGATGAATCATGCCAAAGAAGACCTGGTGCTGGGAGAACTGCCCGATCCCGAGCCCAAGGAAGGGGAAGTGGTTGTTCAGTTAAAAGCGTGCGGTATTTGTGGCACCGATGTTCATATTGCCCGTGAAGGCACCATCCCGACGGCCTTTACGCCCATCGCCCTGGGTCATGAGCCGGCAGGGGTAATCTGTGATGTCGGTGCCGGCGTCAGCGACTGGAAAGTCGGTGATCGCGTCGCGGTTTACCCCCATGTATACTGTGGAACCTGTCCGGCCTGCCGCAGCGGCCGGGAAGGCCTGTGTGTTCAATCCAGGATATTCGGGCTTCACCGGCACGGTGCCATGGCTGAAAAAATGGCCCTGCCCACGCGGTGCCTGGTTGCCCTACCCGATTCCATCTCCTTTGAAATCGGCGCCATCATGACCGACGCAGTTTCCACACCGTACCACGCCGTCGTTCGCCGGGCGCGGCTGCAAAAGGGCGAATCGGTTGCCGTTTTCGGGTGCGGCGGTTTGGGAAGCCAGGCCATAAAATTCTGCAAGCTGTTCGAAGCCGGTGATATCATTGCCGTCGACACCAATGATGGCGCGCTGGAAAGGGCCAGAGCTCTGGGAGCCGACCACACGATCAAAGTTGGAGACACACCGGCCAACAAGGAGATCCGGAGTTTGACCGAAGGGATCGGTGTTGATGCAGCTTTTGAATTTGTCGGTATACCCCAAACAATCGACACGGCGGTTCGAAGTTTGCGTCGCGGAGGCCGGGCGGTGGCTGTGGGTATCGGTCTTGAAAAAATCACTCTTCCGGCCATTCGAACCTTCGTGGGCAATGAATACGAGCTTCTAGGTTCCATGGGGCTGGATGTCGCCGATTTGAAAGAGGTGGTTTCCCTGGTGGAAGAAGGCAAATTGAACCTGGAGAAAATGACCCGGGCGATCACTTATGGGGATGTCAACGAAGCGCTTCGCCGACTGGAGCGGGGGCAAACCGATGAAGGGAGATATGTTTTAATCCATGACTGATAACGACAACAATTACGACAAAAGTGCGGTTGTGCTGGATCGCAAAGGAGCTGTGGCGCATCTGAAGTTGAACCGGCCGGCCACGCTGAATTCAGTAAACGGTGATATGTGCCTGGGTTTGGTCCGCGCCATTGATGCCCTGGAAGAAGATGACAATGTCCGGGCCGTGGTGCTTTGCGGTGAAGGTGGAAGTTTTTGCGCCGGCGGTGACCTTCAGGCCATCGATGAGATATGCGGGTCCGAGGCGGACAGTATTTATGCCCGGCTAAGAAGAGATTTCGACGCGGTGGAGCGGATTTATAATTTCAGCAAGCCGATCATCGCCGCCATCCATGGCAAAGTGATGGGAGGCGGCTGCGGTTTTGCCGCTGCCTGTGACTTTGTTTGTGCCGATGAAAGCACAGTCTTCGGTTTCCCGTTTTTGGACCTGGGGATCCTGCCCGACATGGGAGTTTTATTTGTGGTGACCCAACGGATCGGTCTGGCCGCCGCCCGCCGGGCACTGCTGCTGGGAGAAACTCTCAATGCCGATGGGGCTGAAAAACTTGGCTTGGTCGACCAGGTGGTTCCGCAAGGCAAACACCTGGAAGCGGCATCTGGCCTGGCCGAAAGACTGGCCGTCAAGTTTCCGCCGGCTGTTCAGTTCACCAAAAAGCATCTAAACCAGGTCAGCGCCCTTTCATTTTCCGTTTCGCTCGAAAGAGAGATCCAGCAGCAGGCCCTGCTGTGGTGCACGCCGCAGGTGAAAGCGCAGATGAAAGAGGTGATCCGGAAATTCAGTCGAAAAAAATCTGATCCCTAAAGAGAGTAAATGTTTAGATAATGGCTTATTTCAAGGATAAAACCGTCTTTATTACCGGGGCCAGCCGGGGAATCGGCAAAGCCATCGCTTTAAAACTGGCCCGGGAAGGCGCCGGCGTAGTTATCGCGGCCAAGACATCAGAGCCGCATCTAAAACTGCCCGGCACCATTTATACGACTGCTGAAGAGATCGAACAGGCCGGGGGCAAAGCTCTGCCGCTGGTGGTGGATGTTCGAAGCGAGGAGATGGTCGAAAAGGCGGTTGAGAAATCAATCAAAGAGTTCGGGGGCATTGACATTTTGATCAACAATGCCAGTGCCTTAAATACGTCCGGCACCCTGGATCTGGAGATGAAGCGATTTGACCTGATGCATCAAATAAACTTCAGGGGCACATTTATGGTGTCGCAAAAGTGCATCCCGCATTTGAAGAAAGCCGCAAACCCGCATATTTTGAATCTTTCGCCCCCGCTGAATTTTCAGGCCAGGTGGTTTGCGCCTCACGTGGCATATTCAATATCCAAATTCAACATGAGCCTGCTTGTTTTGGGAATGGCGCAAGAATTCAAACAGGATGGAATCGGCATCAACGCCTTATGGCCCCGCACCCTGATTGCCACGGCGGCCATTGCCAATCTTGCGGAGGGGGACAAGCTGATGAAACAAGCAAGAACCCCCCGAATCGTGGCGGATGCGGCCTATTTTATCCTGAGAAGAAACAGCCGGGAGTGTACCGGCAATTATTTTATTGATGAAGATGTTCTATCAAAAGAAGGAGTCAGAGAGCTTGATGGATACGCCGTTGATCCAAAATCAATTTTAATACCGGATATTTTTCTATAATAAGGATAAATGATGGGGTCTGGGTCAAGGGATATTGATAAAG
>JASFTL010000435.1:0-4028 GCA_050053555.1 Desulfobacterales bacterium | reverse complement strand
CCGTTGGTGTTCTGCTGTAATTTTCATTACATGGCCTCATTCAATATAAGCTACTTACACTAGAGATCCTGAAGGCATCTGCTGATGAACAAGACAAAACGCAACCCTTGCCGAGCTTGCTGATCGAAAGAACCTTATTTAAAAGGTGGAGACTCTTTAAGAAAAGCAGGGTATGAATACTAGTCCTGAAATGTCTTTTTTGTCGCCAAAAGCCCAGCTGCCTTACAAACCGATTGAAAACTTGGATATATGTTCGATTAGGTAACCACTAAGCAGCTATTGTCAACACTTATCTTGTGCCGGCCGCATCTATATTTTTGGACAGAAAAAAAGCATACCTGACAAAAGGGGTAAGGTCTCTGATCTCCAATCGACAATGTGGAAAAATGAACAGGCGTTTTTTTTTGACACGGGTGGGTTGCCCCCTTATTTTTAATTAAATTTGAAAGTGTTTTGATAATTTCTGTAAACCGACTGACGGTATCGATCGGTCGATCCAAGAGGTGCTGAGATGTTAACGCCAATCCATTTAAAAAAAAATCCGGATGATTTTCCCCAGGCCCAGCCTTATGACGCGCACAATCAACATTTATTAGAAAACGTTCACCCTTTCGATTATGCCAATCCCGAGCCTGACGGCAAATACAATATGGTTGTTATTGGAGCCGGTACGGCCGGACTTGTCACCGCCGCCGGCACAGCCGGTCTGGGAGGCAAAGTCGCCTTAATCGAACGAGATCTGATGGGGGGTGACTGCTTGAATGTCGGCTGTGTCCCCTCCAAAGCGTTGATCCGGGCCGCGCGGGCGGTGGCGGATGTGCGCGCGGCCGGCCAATTCGGCGTGCAGGTACCCGCTGGCGTTCGCGTCGATTTCCCGGCGATCATGGAACGCATGCGGCGTCTGCGTGCGGCCATCAGTAAACATGATTCGGTCAGGCGGTTCAGCGAACTGGGTATTGATGTATTTCTTGGATCTGCCAGATTCAGCGCACCCGATGCCGTCGAAGTCGACGGCAAAACGTTAAAGTTTGCCAGGGCCTGCATTGCCACCGGATCGCGACCGCTGGAGCTGCCCATTCCCGGTCTGGCAGAAGCAGGTTTTCTGACCAATGAAACGGTATTTTCGCTGACCGAGCTGCCCCGGCGGTTGGGTGTGATTGGGGCCGGGCCGATCGGATGCGAGCTGGCGCAATCGTTTGCGCGCTTTGGCAGTGATGTCACCCTGATCGAAGCGATGCATGGCATCATGCCCAACGAGGATCCGCGTGCGGCTGAAGTCGTAGAAAACGTCATGGAAAAAGACGGTGTCAAACTCAGGTGCTGCGGTAAAAACCTCGAGGTCCGCAAACAAAACGATGGGGTCCACCTGATGGTTGATTCCCACGGAACCCATTACGATGAGGTGGTCGATCAAGTCCTGCTGGCCGTCGGACGCGCACCGAGTGTGGATGGTCTAAATTTAAAAGCGGCGGGTGTTCAATATGATAAAAAAGGCGTCAAAGTGAATGCCCGACTGCAGACCACCAATCGGCACATTTATGCGGCCGGTGATATTTGCTTTCCTTACAAATTCACCCATACCGCTGACGCCACGGCGCGAATTCTGATTCAAAATGCACTCTTTTTCGGTCGTTCCAAAACAAACGCTCTGACAATCCCCTGGTGCACCTATACTGATCCAGAAGTGGCCCATGTCGGCCTGTATCCCCATGAGGCGGAAGTAAAGGGGATTGCAGCCGATACCATCACGGTTGAAATGAATTCGCTTGATCGCGCCATTCTTGAAGGCGATGACGACGGCTTTTTGGACATCTATCTTAAAAAAGGCACCGATGAAATCCTGGGTGCCACCATGGTCTGCCGGCATGCGGGCGATATGATTTCTGAAATTACATTGGCCATGGTGGCCGGCGCGGGGATGGGTACTATTGCCCGTACCATACACCCCTATCCGACCCAGGCCGAGGCCATCAAAAAAGCAGGCGATGCCTACAACCGCACAAGATTGACGCCGCGGGTACAAAAGATTTTCAAAACCCTGTTGAAGTGGCGGCGGTAACATAAAAAGCGGATATTTCAATATTGCTCGATTCGTAATTTCGGCCTTCATTGCCAAAATCATTAAAACCGATGCAACACCTAAAACGACCGTTATGAAAAGTTCACCCTGTGTGCTGGCCGGCGATATTGGCGGCACGAAAACCAACCTCGGCCTGTTTGTCCCGGGCAAGGCCCGTCCCAAAGCCCGGGTGATCGCGACGTTTCCCAGCAGCAGCTCAGACAGCCTGGAAGCGATCATTGAGCAAATGCTTGAGCGCTACCCGGCAAAAATTAAGGTCGCCTGCTTCGGTATCGCCGGGCCCGTGATCAACGGCGAATCCCGCACCACGAATCTGCCCTGGGTGGTATCGGAGAAAAAACTGAAAAGGCGATTTGGCTGGCAGCAGGTACGCCTGATTAACGATCTGGGTGCGACCGTCCTGGCGATCCCATTGCTCTATCATCGGGAGGTCAAAGCGCTAAATGGGGTTAGGCTTCGCAAAGGCCAGAATATCGGTCTGGTCGCCCCAGGCACCGGCCTGGGACAGGCCCTGCTGGTTTTTTCCGAGGGCCGTTATCGGCCGGTGGCCTCCGAGGGCGGACATGCGGGTTTTGCCCCATCCGACGAATCCGAAACCGATCTGTGGCATTATCTACATGCCCGCTTCGGCCATGTCAGCGCGGAGCGCGTCCTTTCGGGCCAGGGATTGGTTAATATATATAACTGGCTGAAATCCCTCGGAACTTTTGCCGAAGCGCCCGACATTCGGAAGGCCATGCGCATATCCGATGCCGCCAGGGTGATTACCGAAAATGCGATCGCAGGCGATGATGGCCTTTGCCGGGAGGCCTTGCAGCGGTTTTGTCGGATATTCGGATCGGTAGCCGGCAATTTGGCGCTGACCGGCATGACGACCGGCGGCATATTTTTGGGCGGCGGTATTCCTCCCAAAATATTACCTGCGCTTCAGGGAGAGCATTTCATGGCAACCTTCAATGCCAAAGGCCGCTTTAAAACTTTCATGCAAAGAATTCCGGTGCGGGTAATCCTAAATGACAGGGCGGCTCTGATGGGCGCTGCATATAATGCTTTGGCTTAATGCGCGTGAAACCTGCAACCCAATTCACATCCGAGTTTGCCTTTTTCAAAACGGATAGAAAGATTAGGAGGTCTGAAGATCAAGCCTCTTTTTTTATACCGGGATATTTGGTGTTGAGCACTTTGCGGTTCTTGGCGGCCACGTCTTTTTTGCGAGCCGACCAGGTCTGCACTTTTCTAAGCACCTGAGCAGCCAGTTTTGGGAAATTGTCCGGCCGGTGTTCCTCAATGGCATTTGTCTTTGCGTCTGCAAAAATGGCGCGGCCAATAGGAGTGCGGGTAAGAACCGTTGTCCAGCCTTTATCAGCGCCGATGCCGCCAAAAGATACATCGGCGTATTCAGCAGAATAATCCGGGCAGAAATAGCAGGCAAAGCGTTTCATAAACTCCAGCTCATCGAGCATCATGGTTTTTTCTTCCCCGCTTTTCAGATGGACGATCAACTCCTCCTTAATGTTTATTTTTTTGACGTCTTTAAATTGAAATCCGCCGATCCCTCCGAGTTTTTCCTGCTCTTTTTTACCGAAAACGAAATTGCCCGAACAGAACAGTCCCAGGCAGAATTTTATTGAATCAGATGGAATGATGCCCAGGGCTTGCATGCGGCGCACCGCATTGATCTGACAGGGAGTGCCCACAAAGGCCACTCGTTGCAATCCTTTTTTGATTAAAGGGTCAAATTCTCTGATCTGTGAATAAGTTAAATAGTAATCGCTGAAGCTAGTCATGCCGTGGGAGGTGTCGAAAGAAAACCCGGCGGCATTGAGAATATCTTTTTTAGATTCAGCCAGAAAGGGAACCCGTTGAAAGAGGCCGGCCGGTTTGGTAACAATGGCGCCGTCAATGCGGCCGCGCCTGAAGAGGTGAGCCAGCAGAGCGGTTACCACAC
>JASFTL010000434.1:0-4034 GCA_050053555.1 Desulfobacterales bacterium | reverse complement strand
GAATTTCAGCTGAATCCAGTCGATCAGCAAAACCGGATTAAAAAGGAGGCCGGTGAGCAACTCGACCGCTTAATCGGTAAACAGCCGGTGAAATGGGAGCCCTTGATTACAGTCGGCCATACAGCCGATGAAGTATCCCGTCTGGTTGATGAAAAAGAAATTGATCTGGTCATTGCAGCAACCCGCGGCCGCTCCGGCCTCAAACGCTTAATCCTGGGATCGGTAACCGAGCGCCTGATGCGGGTTCTTTCATGTCCTTTACTGATCGTCCACAGCCCGGAGCATAAATTTGTCAATCCGATCAATCAGAAAATTCGCCTTGAACGCATCCTGGTCGGATGCGATTTTTCACCTGATTCCGACCTTGCATTTCAACACGCATTAAGCCTGGCACAGGAATTTGAGGCCGACCTGCATCTGGCTAACGTCGTTGAGCCTTCGGTGGCCAATGAACTGCTTAAACCAGACAAGTCACTTAGTGAAGAAATCAAGAAAGGACTGCACAGCCGTCTGAAGGAAAAACTCATTGCCATGGTACCCGAGGATGCCCGGAACTGGTGTACTCCGCAAACCCGCATTTTGGAAGGTCAGCCCTATGAGGAGCTGGGAAAATACGCCAAAACCGAGGAAATAGACATGATCGTTTTAGGCGTTCGAGGACATGGACTGGTAAAGTCGCTTCTTCTGGGATCAACCACAGACCGGGTCGTACGCCAGGCCCCCTGCCCTGTTCTCTCGGTAAGCACTAAGGCTCAAGATGGATAAGCGCTGACGTATGATTTTTAAGCGGCCGGTGCGTCATAGCTGTCAATCAAATATTCAAACAGCGGTCCAATTCCAGTTGTTGCGACCCCGCTGTTGCAGCATATCCGTTATAAAACAGGTGAAACACAACACCTGCAGCCGCAAACAACAGAATAGACAGCAATAATAATTTAAATGATATCTTTTTCTTTATTCATCAGAACTTTTAATTTACGGCAACGCTTTCAGGCATTTCACCGTCGGCCAACAGCTTGCCATCAGACACCTGCATGATTCTGCGGGCATAGCCCGCAAACTCCGGACTGTGTGTAACCATGATGATGGTCATACCATCTGCATTGAGCCGTTGGAGCAATTTCATGATCTCAGCCGAAGTTTTGCTATCCAGATTGCCGGTGGGCTCGTCTGCCAGCAAAACCGGCGGTTCGTTGACAATCGCCCTTGCAATTGCCACGCGTTCTTTCTCGCCCCCTGAAATCTGATTCGGCAAGCGATCCGCCTTATCCAACAGCCCAACCTGTGATAAGGCATCTTCAACCGGACTCCTTTTGTGTTTTCGACTGGCCTTGATGATCGTCAGAGGCAGCATAACATTTTCAAAAACCGTAAGATAGGACACCAAGTGAAAGCTCTGGAATATGAATCCTAAAAATTCTCTGCGGAAATCCGCCTGTTTCTCCTGCGTTAAGCCGTAAACCTCGATACCATCAACTGTGAACCGCCCGGATGTCGGGGCGTTCCATGGCTCCCATGATAGACAACAACGTGGATTTACCGGCCCCGGATTCGCCCATGACACCGATAAATTCACCGGACTCAATTTGAAAGCCGATATCGGAGACAGCCGCAACGGCGGTCTCCCCATTCCCGTATTTCTTGACTAATTCTTCTGCAACTATATAACTCATTCATCACCTCAAACTTCAATTTCGAAACACGAATGTCAAAAATCAAAACAAATCCGAATATCAAATGATCGAATTTTTAAACCTCGTTTCACGCCGATAGTGCGGAATGCAGAATATTGAATATCATTGGCTGAATATCCTTTTTTTAAGGTTTTGGAATTTTCACCATTCGATATTGTTTCGAATTTCGGGTTTCGTATTTCGCATTTTCAATTAAAATGAATATAAGATTTACTGATTAATATAAATCAAAGAAAGTTTAGGGCAGCGAATAATAACGCCTATAAAGCCCTGAGGGCTTGATTGGGATCAAGCCGAGAGGCGATGACGGCCGGATAGGCGCTGGAAATCAGGCCGATTAACAGTGCCAGCATAAAGGCCCCGGTGGCCGATCCTAAATTAAAAGGTACGGATCCGGAATGTCCTTCAATAAAAAAGCGCACGGCTGCTTTGGTGACTCCCCAGCCCAGTAAATATCCAAAGATACCAGCCAGACCGGAAACAATGGCTGCTTCCAAGAAAACAATTTTCATAAAATGGTGTTTGCGAAACCCAATGGCCCTGAAAATGCCGATTTCATCGGTACGCGCTCTGA
Organism: Desulfobacterales bacterium; assembly: GCA_050053555.1. GTDB lineage: Bacteria > Desulfobacterota > Desulfobacteria > Desulfobacterales > JAHEIW01 > JAHEIW01. Next base: position 1,766 of record JASFTL010000434.1, on the reverse strand, counting down.
CGCTACCCGTCATGGTCACCAAAACAACAAGGCTGCCGATCAGCAAAATCACGCCGGAGATACCATATGAAAATTTCTTAAACTGCCCCAAGGTCTCCATACGGCCTTTGACAACTTGCTGAATGGCCATTACCTTTGCACCCGGAAGCGCTTCGGAGATCTGATCCACCATGGCTTCAATCGGGCAATCCTGGCACAATGCGGCCACCGGTGCCGTTTCGGACCGATCATAGCTCGCAAAGTATATTCCGCCGCCCACGATGAGCACGGAGCATACAATGGCAACGATCAGCGGCAAATGTCCTTTTTTTTCGGCACCCAAAACGACATCTTTTTTGGCATGCCGTTCCATGTTGACCGTAAACATATTTGATCGCAAGTTCCGGATCAATAGACCAAAGCCTGCACCCATATTTGCAGCAAAAGAGGACAGCGTTCTACATCTAAGGAGCTTTACAAGGCATGTGTTCATATATATATTTACGGGAAACAATGGCGCATAAAACTTCTGACTCCATTATTTAAAGAAAGGAAACAATATGAGTTACGATTTTAATGCAGACGAACTTTTTGAAATGGCAGAGCAGATGGAGCGCAATGGCGCCAAGTTTTATCGCGATGCCGCTGAAACGGCTGCGGATCCTTCCAATAAAGAGATGCTAATCGGCCTTTCAAAAATGGAGGAGGCCCACGAAAAAATTTTTGAATCCATGCGGGCCGATCTCACGGCGGCGGAAAAAACGTCGACGGTTTTTGACCCCTCCGGTGAGGCATCCCTTTATCTTCGCGCACTAGTGGACAGCCGGGTATTTTTTAAAAAGGATATCGATGTCACATCAATGGTAGAGATTCTCAAATCGGCAATAGAAGCTGAAAAGGACTCCATTGTATTTTATTTGGGAATGAAAGAGGCCGTCCCGGAAAACTTAGGCAGCGATCGCATAGAGGCCATTATCAAAGAAGAGATGGGGCATATTCGGGTGTTGAGTAAGGAACTCGTCGCCCAAACCGGTTAATGTCTGTATTAGCTGCAGATATGCCGCGGAAAATAAGTGCTTGAAGCACCTTCGCCAGATGCCTTTTTTATTCGATCTCTTTACCATATTCGGCCAGGTCTTCAAGACCTTGACGATCCAGCAGCGTAATCCGAGGGCCTTCAACCCGAATAAAATTTTGTCCCGATAATTTGGCGAAAATTCGGGATAGGGTTTCTGGAATCGTGCCCAGAAGGCTGGCAAGCTGGCCCTTTGATACATTCAGCGTAACCGTATTTTCCGTATCCTGCTCCTGCGAAAGAACGATCAGGTAGGAGGCCAGACGAGCCGGAATTTCTTTAAGAGACAGGTTTTCGATCTGGGCTGCAAATTGGCGAAGTTTTTTTGACATAATGGCCAGCAAATTCAACGCCAGGGCAGGATTGGCCGTTATTAAATCGATAAAAGTGCGTCTGGGAAAAAAAAGTAGACGAGTGTTTGCAAGCGTCTGGGCATTCGCTGGCAATTTCTGTCCGCTAAAAACAGTTACCTCCCCAAAAGACTGCCCAACTTCGAAGATATGCAAAATCTGTTCTTTGCCCTCTGATGACAATTTGTAAATTTTAACGCGGCCATCAACCACAACAAAGAACCCCTTTGTTTGATCGCCTTCTGAAAAAATAGTCTGCCCTTTGCTAAATTGCTTTTCAACCGCAACTTCTCGGATGGCGTTTAACTGATCATCAGGCAGCCCGTTGAAAAGAGGAATCGCCGAGATTATTTTTAAAATAT
>JASFTL010000433.1:0-4045 GCA_050053555.1 Desulfobacterales bacterium | reverse complement strand
GGCCGGTTATTGATGTACCGGTTATCTCGACCAGTTCGCTTGCCCTTGATAAAGCGCTTGGAATCGGAGGCTTGCCGCGGGGACGCGTTATTGAAATTTATGGTCCCGAGGCATCCGGTAAAACCACACTTGCCCTGCATGCGGTTGCCGAAGCCCAGAAGAAAGACGGCATCGCGGCGTTTATCGATGCGGAACACGCCCTTGACACAGTGTATGCCAAAAAGCTAGGGGTCAATTGCGATGACTTGCTCATTGCTCAGCCCGACACCGGTGAGCAGGCGCTTGAAATTGCGGATATGCTGGTGAGAAGCGGTGCGATTGATATCTTGGTGATTGATTCGGTGGCCGCACTGGTGCCGCGCGCAGAAATTGAGGGTGAGATGGGTGATTCTCATATGGGTCTTCAAGCACGGCTGATGTCTCAAGCCATGCGCAAGTTAACGGGTACGATCAGCAAAACCCTGACGTCAATTATTTTTATCAACCAGATTCGAATGAAAATTGGGGTGATGTTCGGAAACCCTGAAACCACCACCGGCGGCAATGCCTTAAAATTTTATTCTTCGGTCAGGCTCGACATCCGGAGGATCGGACAAATCAAGGACGGACAGGAAGTCGTCGGAAACCGGACACGGGTTCGGGTTGTCAAAAACAAGATGGCCCCGCCATTTACCGACGCCGAATTTGATATCATGTACGGGGAAGGCATTTCAAAACCCGGAGATTTAATTGATGTGGGGGTCGAAGCCGGTATTATAGAAAAAAGCGGGTCCTGGTACAGCTATGCCGGCGAACGCATCGGCCAGGGGCGGGAAAACGTCAAAAGGTTTTTAAAAGACAACTCTGAGCTTTATGAATCGATGTATCTAAAAGCCAGAGAGTCATTGGGGCTTTTGGCAGAGGCCAAAGAGAAAGCTGAAGATGCGAAAGCGGAAAAGGCCTCATCGGATTAACACCCTCTCCGAAAGCATCTATAATTATTGGAGATTTCAATGACAGGCAATGAGATTCGTTTGCATTTTTTAAACTATTTTGAAAAACACCATCACCGGATCGTTCGCAGTTCTTCTTTAGTGCCTCAGGATGATCCCACCTTGCTGTTTATCAATGCGGGCATGGTGCAATTTAAACGCGTCTTTTTAGGCGAAGACAAAAGAGATTATGTGCGCGCAACAACATCGCAGAAATGTGTGCGCGCCGGGGGCAAGCACAATGACCTGGAAAATGTTGGCTATACCGCCCGACATCATACCTTTTTTGAGATGTTGGGCAACTTTTCATTTGGAGATTATTTTAAAGAAGGTGCTATCGAATTTGCCTGGGATTTGTTGATCAACGGCTATGGATTGCCGGAAGATAAATTATACGGTTCCATTTATCTTGATGACGACGAGGCCTATGCGCTGTGGCGTAAAAACATCGGTCTGCCGGAGGAGCGGGTCGTACGCTTTGGTGAAGAAGATAACTTCTGGTCTATGGGAGATACCGGGCCCTGCGGTCCCTGCTCTGAAATTCTTATCGACCGCGGTGAAGAATATGGATGTGGTAAGCCCGATTGTGCAGTGGGGTGCGAGTGTGACCGCTATCTTGAAATCTGGAATCTGGTCTTTATGCAATTTAACCGGGATGCCGCAGGGAACATGACACCGTTGCCCAAGCCAAGCATTGATACCGGAATGGGACTTGAACGCATCGTTTCGTTGATTCAGGACGTACCGACCAATTATGATACCGACCTTATCCGGCCGATTATCCAGGAGACTGAAAAACTGGCTGAGCGACGATTCGGTGAATCCGGATCTACCGATGTCGCCATGAAAGTGATTGCAGATCACAGCCGCGCGGCCGCATTTTTGATCGGTGACGGTATTATGCCCTCCAATGAAGGCCGCGGGTATGTACTGCGCCGCATTATGCGCCGTGCAATTCGATATGGACGCAATATCGGCTTGAATCGGCCGTTTCTGCATAAAACCGCAAGGGTGGTTTTTGATATCATGCAGCCTGCCTATCCTGAACTCACCGAGGCGTCTGCTTTTATCACCAACATCATTGAAAATGAAGAGATCCGATTCTTAGAAACACTGGACACGGGTCTGAAGCTGCTAAACGATACCCTTTCTGAAATTAAGGCCAAGGGTGAAACCGAGGTGCCCGGTGATATCATTTTCAAACTTTATGATACTTACGGCTTTCCGGTGGATATCGTTCGGGATGTGGTCCGGGATGAAAACATGAGCCTCGATATGGAAGGATTTGACAGCGCTATGGAAAAACAGCGCGCCAGATCCCGCTCGGTGACCACCTTTGCGGGCATCAGCGAGGCTTATAAGAAGCTATCGGCTAAAGGATTCAAACCGGAGTTTCGCGGTTATCAGGCGCTATCTTTGGAATCAAAGGTTTTACTCATCGTTGCAGATGGATCTGAAATTTCTGAAGCCACTGCAGGCCAAGCCATTGAGCTCATTACTGAAGCAACGCCATTTTATGCAGAAGCCGGCGGCCAGGTCGGCGATACCGGTAAAATTTCAAATAAAAACTTTGAAATGGAAGTTGTGGACACGATTAAAGACCCCACCGGGCTGGTCATCCACAAAGGACAAATAATTTCAGGAAAGGTCAAAAAAGGAAGCAAAGTCAGGCTTCATGTGGATGGCGCTAAACGCCGGGCCACCGCCTTGAATCATACGGCCACGCACATTCTGCATGCTGTGTTGCGAGAAGTGCTTGGTGAACATGTCAAACAGGCCGGCTCGCTGGTCGCACCGGATCGACTGCGCTTTGATTTTACGCATTTTTCACCGGTCGACCCTGAAACCCTGGCTGAGATCGAAGCCCGTGTCAATCGGCGAATCCGTGAGAACGTTCCCACGCACACCGAAGAAATGGAGGCCGAAGCGGCTTTTCAATCTGGCGCCACGGCTCTTTTTGAAGAGAAGTACGGCGATCAAGTTCGGGTGGTTTCCTTATCCGATTTCAGCAAAGAGCTTTGCGGCGGCACCCATACCGCTAAAACCGGCGACATCGGACTTTTTATAATTGTCAGCGAGTCCAGCATTGCCTCCGGTGTCAGGCGAATCGAAGCTTTGACCGGAGAAGAAGCACTTATGTATGTCCAGAAGACATCCAAGCACTTAGAGGATACCGCGCATTTGGTTAAAGACAAACCGGATGCGGTAACGGCAAAAGTTGCAAAGCTACTAACGGATTTGAAATCGCTCGAAAAAGAGGTTGAGCGCCTTAAGGCCAAAATTGCATCCGATTCAGCCGAAGTCGGCGGCGACGCCATTAAATCCGTCAACAATACCAAAGTTTTGATTCAAAAGGTGTCGGTGGATCATCCCGCCGCGCTCAGAGATTTAGCTGACAGACTCAAAGAAAAGCTCAAATCAGGTGTCGTTGTGCTGGGCAGTGCAAAAGGCCCCAAAGCATTTCTGATCGTGGCGGTCACCAAGGATCTGACCGAACGTTTTCATGCCGGCGATGTTATCGAACAAATCGCCCCAACAGTGGGGGGCAGCGGTGGGGGACGACCGGATATGGCCCAAGCTGGCGGGACGCAACCTGAAAAGTTGGATGAGGCGTTGCGGAAAGCCTACAAAGTTATAGCAGCTATTTAAAGGCCCCATATTTTGCCCGCTGGCTGCGTTGCCCCGCCAAAAAATGCGGGATCTCACATCTAATAATATGAATCGGGTGTTCGTCAATTCGCTTAATAAGCTATCTTCTGACTAGATTCAGCTAGAGACCTTTTAGCACATCAATCATCGAGTAAACTTTTCCCTTATTCCCTTCGCTGATTCTGGCACTTAAGTATAACAGCGCATCTAGCGTACCTTTGGCATAAACATCACGGCCGTTAACATTGTGGGTAAATTCAAAGCGCACGGTTTTATCGCCGGAAATCAGGGTGTAGGTGTGCCAACCATGGCCGGCAAGGTATGCCCGCGGGATGCCCCATTGAGATGATTGTATTTCAGGATCCCGCTCTTTGACAATTTGATCCTCGCGGAAGCTTAACCCCATCTGATTGAAATATCGAACC
>JASFTL010000432.1:0-4089 GCA_050053555.1 Desulfobacterales bacterium | reverse complement strand
ACAAAGGATTCTTCAATTTGGGCCTTAAACATATCGCCGACGGTTAATCCAGTGCGATTAGAGAACACCTCTGAAATAATAACCCCCTCACCTCGCATGAGCAGGGGACGGATCATTTCCGGGTTTCCCTTCATCCAGAAAAAAGACGCGTATTTCATAAATCCCTGCATGTCCAGTAGCTCAAATTCATAGGGGAAATTTTTATAATTTAAGAAAAACCGCCGATTGGGTAAGATATCCACCTCGGATTTATAATCCTGCAGATTGTCAATAACCTGCTGTGAAATGGGGTAGCGAAAGCGATTGATGTCTCCCATTTTAGAAGTTAAAAATAAATCCCCTTTGATGGTTTCATAAGTCCAGAATTCCACCGTCTGGCGAAAGCTGAAAATCATGATAACCAGGGCGGCAAACAAGGCCACAGCGGTGATCAGAGCGCCAACCGAGACAGCGGTACGTGTACCACTATCGCGAACGTAGCGGCTGGCGAGGTAAGCTTGTATGCCAATGCGCTTGAGCAGCAGGGAGGAAAAGGATTGACTGATTTTCTGAAGCACCCAGGGCGCCAGCAGCGAAAAGCCGACAAAAAGCAGCAAAATGGATAGATATCCCGGAAGCGGTATTTCCAGAACCGCCGGAAGACGGGATAACGGCAACACCAAAAAGATACAAACAAAACCACCCAGAGCAAGCTGCCCCGGCGATTTTCGCGGTTGCATCCCCAGTTGCGAAATTTCGAGTGCTTCTTTGGGTGAAACTTGCATGGCTTCCCGGGCTGGGTAATAAGCGGCTAATACTGAAATAAAGGTTGTCACCCAAAAACTAAACATAATTTCCCACAGATCCAGGGAAAGCGTCTCCACCTGCACGCGCACAAAAAGGGTCGAGATCGTCTGACTGACGCCGTGCAGCAGATATTTGATCAAATAATTACCGATGGGAATGGCCAGCAGCCAGCCGACGACCCCAAACAAGGCACCTTCGGCTAAAAAGATAAAAAAGAGATGATAGCGGGATGCGCCGGTGGACCTTAAAATAGCCAATTCCTGGCGACGGGAAGCTGCATTTAGGGCGACCAGGCTATAGACCAAAAACATGCCCACAAACAAGGAAGCAAAACTTAAAATAGAAAGATTCAGCTGATAGGCCCGGATCATTGCCTGTCCGCTTTCACGAGTGGCAGACGGTAAATTCAGGGTAATACTTTCAGGTAGCAAGTTGCGGATTTCATTCAGATCTTTTGATGTGGCATCCGGTTTCAGCTTTATATCAATTCGATCCACTTGGCCAATCAGGCCGGTAAATTCCTGAAAGGTGGCGATATCCGTTAAAGCAACTCTGCCCCCTTCTGCCAGCGCAAGTCCTTCCCGCTTCAAATTCCCCAGTATCTTGAAGGTCACCCTTTGACGCGCATGCTCCAGAAGCAATACATCCCCGGGACTGCGCTTGAGTTGGCGGGCGAGGGGTTGACCCAGGATTAAGCTGTAAGGTTCTTTTAATAGATCCAGCCAAACAACGACCTCTTGATTGTTTTCTGAGGCAATCCCCCAATGACGCAAAGGCCGATCTGAAATCGGATCAAATCCGATGAGCAGGAATGGTTCCGCGCCATCTTGAGCAAATTGTGTATAGGTGGTCAGAACCGGTGATGCCGTTTGGATCGCCGGATGATTTAACAGCTTGGCGACTATATTTTCAGGGACATAGCCCCCGGGTCGGGTTAGGACATAATCGGCCTGGCCGGCAATCAGATCCATGCTTTTCGCAAATGAGTCCAGCGAAGCGTTGACCGAAAGACGCACACTGGTAAAAACAGCCGCGCCCAACGCAATCCCAAAAAGGACCGTCGCAGCCCGACCCATATGCTTGCGCATATCCCGCAGACTAAACCAGATAAAAAGCCGCAAGAAGAATAGGAAATTTCTCATGGATGGTTAATGATCATACCGTCTTTTAGATCGATCTTAACGGTCGCCTTGGTGTCCGCCAGCGTGCTGTGGGTTGCGATCATAACGGTTCGTTCCCATTTACGATGAAGTTCGGCTAAAAGATCAATGACGATCTGTCCGTTGCGACTGTCAAGATTACCGGTGGGCTCGTCAGCTAAAATAATCGCCGGATCATTGATGAGCGCTCTGGCAATGGCCGTGCGCTGCATCTCGCCGCCGGACAGTTGTGCCGGAAGGTGGTTGATGCGGGAATCGAGCCCAAGCCATTTGAGTAGTTCCATGGCTTTGGACTGGCTTTCGGCAATCGGTTTGCCGGCCAACAATGCCGGAAGACAGGTATTTTCGAGCACATTTAATGTGGGCAGTAGATTAAAAGACTGAAATATCATGCCGACAACCTGCCGGCGAAAGTGTGTCAGTTCGGTATCGGTCGATTGCTTGAGATCGTGTTCGGCAATCCTTAAATCGCCCTGGGTGGGACGATCCAATCCCGCCAGCAAAGACAATAAGGTGCTTTTACCGGAACCGCTGTCTCCTTTTAAAACCACCAGTTCGCCGCTTGCGATTTCAAGATCGATCTGGTTTATGCCGATGACCTTGCTGTCACCCAGCGTATAAATTCGGGTTAATCCTTTGGCCGAGATCACTGATCGAGACGTCTTCGGATTCATGGTGCCAGAAAACCTTTCGTGATCGCATCATCGATAAGAGCGGTCACGTAATCCCACAGGACGGAAGAACCATCACTTACCGGCTGCATCCTGGAAAGCACTTGCTTTTTTTGGATTCCGTGCTGACGCCAGGTATGCCCAGCGGTAAAATAATTATGAAGCAACGGCTGAAAACGATCCAACGCATTGGCAAATCGAGATTCGGGTGTCTTTCGGTCTTCATATTCATCCCACAGGGCACGAAACGATTTTGCTTGGTCTGGGGGCAGGATGTTAAAGATTCGATCTGCCGCTCTCTTTTCGCGCTCTTTCTGGTTTTGAACACCACCCTTATCATAACAGTAGGTATCACCCGCATCAATTTCGACCAGATCATGCGCCAAAAGCAATTTGATCACCTGCAAGAAATCCAGATGGTCTTCATTCGCATATTCGGATAAAATCAGAACGATTAGGGCAATATGCCAGGAGTGCTCCGCTGAATTTTCCTGACGGGAACGATCCAGCAGCGTAGTCCGCCGCTGGATCTGTTTGAGTTTGTCAACCTCCAGAATGAATTCAATCTGACGTTTAAAGCGCTCCCTTTCGAGGGGACGCCCTTCTGTGGTGTTAACCTGCATATCGCTTTTGATCTCGTCTTTACCTTTGAACATCAGCCGACTCCTCACGCTGTATCGGGTTGACTATTTCTCAGCTTTGATCACGGTAACCGCAAACAGCATACACCGGATCCGAAAACAAGATTTGGGAATAGTACTTATCCGCTTGGGGCCGGGGCAGCCCTCGCATGGAATAGGTGTGCAAGTTTTTATATTTACCGGATTTGAAAAAGAATTCAAGTACCATTCCCATCTCAAAAATATGGATCCGGGTTCCCTGCTCCGGCGGGGCATTCCAGCCGCGAGCACTTTGTCCGCCGGAGGCGGATCGAGATGGGCTAAAGTTTGTTTAAGTTTTTCTTGTAAGTTTTCGCCTGTTTTAAAATGCGCTTCTGTTCACTTTTCTCTTTGCGATCCCAGGTGCGGTACATCATGCCAATACGGGAGTTTTTTTGCAGTTTCGGTTGATGCCGGTTAAAAAAATCCCAGAACAGGCAGTTGAATGGACAGGCAGCTTCGCCGTATGCTCTCTGACGATCGTACTCGCACTGGCTGCAGTAATCACTCATTTTGTGGATGTAGTTGGCTGACGACACATAAGGCTTGGTGGCCACCAGACCCCCATCGGCCCACTGGCTCATCGCCCGGGTATTGGGCAGCTCAACCCACTGGACGGCATCGATGTAAACACCGAGATACCATTCGTCGACCTGATCCGGGTGTACGCCGGCCAGCAGGGCAAAATTTCCGGTGACCATCAGGCGCTGGATGTGATGGGCATAGGCGTGTTCAAGCGATTGGCCGATTGCAGCTTGCATACAATGCATCTTTGTCTCTGCGGTCCAGTAATAGTCGGGCAATGTGGCCTTG
>JASFTL010000431.1:0-4104 GCA_050053555.1 Desulfobacterales bacterium | reverse complement strand
ACCATCGGCACGGACTGAAATTAGAATTTCGGCAACTTCTTTGTCAACTGGGACCTGATGTATCAGGGCGGAGATCTTGAGGATGTGGACTTTACCGATTTTGCCTCCGGTGTCAACCAGACCGGCGATTTCGATGTCAGCGCTTATTTTGCCCACGTTGATGTCGGCTACAAAATGGATAAATGGAAGTTTACCTACACGGGCTGGTATCATTCCGGCGACGGCAATGATCAGGACGGAGATTTTGAATCCTTTCTGCAAACCGACATCGACGTTCCCGGCAGTGTGGTCATCTTGGGTTCCGGCCAGGCCCTTGCCGACGATGACGTCTTCACCGAGCGATCGCAAATTCTTGACAAAGGATACATCATGAACCGGCTGTCGGCCGGCTACCAGGCCACCGAAAAGCTCTATTTAGAGGCCGCCGCCATGTACATGCTGACCGCAGAAGATATTGAGTACGTCGATGATAATGCCGTCAGTCAATCCAACGATGAGATCGGTTTTGAAATCGATCTTCTGGGCAAGTATCAGCTGTATAAAAACCTTGAATTGGCCCTGCAGTTCGGTTATCTTTTTGCCGATGATGCAATGGATGTCTTTGAAGTCACTCGAGACGGCAGCAGTGATGAGGATCTCTATCTGATCGAATCCTGGCTGCGCTTTAAATTCTAAATCATCGTTTGCATTTCCTTATCACACCGGTTGGGTGCTAATGGGGTCGGTGCATGGCTGGCCCCATTCACCTTTCCATTGGCAATGCAGCTGCCGGGGAGGTCCGATATGCGATCACATTTTTTTCATTTTTGTAGATTCACGCGTTTAATCTTTTTCATCTTTGGTCTGATCCTGTGCGGAACGATCACGCAGGCTTCCGTGCTCAACGAAATCACAGAAGATTTCAAACCGGTTTCCGGCTATGTGGTCATGGCCAGTGACTCGGAGTATATTATCGATGTTGACGAAACCCAGGGCGTGGCCGTCGGCGATCTTTTCAGTGTGCTGAAAGCCGGTAAAAAAATCATCCATCCCAAAACCCAAAAAGTGCTCGGCACCCTGGAAGAGATCAAGGCTGTCTTAAAGGTGGTGCGCTTAAAATCCGGCTATTCGTTCGCACGTCCCCTGGATGAAAAGACTCAAATCAAGCGCGGCGACATGATTCGCCGCTATGACAATCTGTCGGCCATCTTCTGGGATTATACCGGAAGCGGAAAATCCTTTTTTTCTGAGCTAAGAAAGGCCTTGCCGGATTTAAAGTGGCAGGAATATGAAATCAGTCAACGCTCCAAACCCGATCAGCCGACCCGGACAGCACCATCTTCTAATTCACTGATTTTTATTTTGACCGAACAGGGCATTGACGTTCGCGATTCTGAATCCGCCGTCATCCGCTCTTATGCCTATCCGGAATCTATTTCTCAAACACCAGAGAGGATTTCCGCGTTGAGACGCAAGCCGGCGCCTGACGAGCCGGTCGCGCTGAAAGGCGCGCAAAAACCCGTCATCCACAGGCCTGAACTTGAAGCGGTGCAGACCATCGGCAAAATCAGCGACTATACGGTGATGGCCGATTTTGTCAAACACAGAAATCGGCTTCTGATGGCTTCCACCGACGGAACTGATATTGGGATTTTTGATATTACTCAAAAACTCAGCCCGATCGCCGAAGGGGATACCCCGGTTCCCGGACAGATTTTAGCCCTGAAATGGTGGCAGCCCGAAGCAGCCGGTCCGCTGTATCTGGCTGCCAACACCTGGTCCGATCAAACATTTCAAGGCCGCGTGTTTGTTTTTGCCAAAGGCCGATTAACCGTTTGGAAAGATCGCTTGAAAAGAATACTGGGTACATTTGATCTAGACGGCGATGGACGGCCGGAAACGCTTCTGGCCCAGGAGTTTGAGCGGGAAGGCTTTTTTGGATCGAGCATTAAAGAATTGAAGTTCGTCGACGGCCAACTGAAATCAACCCGGCCTTCGATTCCGCTTCCGTCAAGGTTTGTGGTATTGGGCAGTCTGTTTGCGGACCTGGACGCCGACGGTCAGGTTGAATCCGCGTTTGTGCGCGACAACATTCTGTACATCTACTCGGGAGACACAAGACTGTATAAATCCTCAAAACAAATGGGCGGAACCCTTTCGTATTTAACCTACGATACTGATACACACCGCATGAATGCCTGGCAAAACACCAGCGCCTTTTTCGAGGTGTCGCCAGCGGTCTCGGATCTGGACGGCGATGGACTGCCGGAGATTTTAGCCGTCGCATCGGAACGATCCGGCACCGGCAAGCTCGGCATCAGTCCGGGAATTAACAAAAGCTGGTTGGCCGTTTTCAAATTTAAAGACGGTCGCATTGTCAAAAGTAAATTGGGCGGTGAATTGGAAACGCCGGTTCAAGGACTGGCGGTATACGAAGGAAAGGTCGTATTTGTGACGACCTCGCCGAAATCTTTTTTCGAAAAAGACGGCAACAGTTACCTGCTGGCGTATACCCTGAACCGTTAAGCACAAAGAACGCCACTGGAATTGGAGGTCTTGCTTCTTGCGCCGCGAGGCTGCCGAATGATTCCTTTAGCCACCCAATCAGCCACGATCGTCATTGTCATCGTCATCGCCGCCATCCTTGAAGGGACCAAACTCAACAGGCGGGTATACGGAAAACCGGTTATTTCCCTTCAGCACGATCGTGATTGCCGATCCATCCCAGATTGAATACCATAAACCCAGCTGTTTGCCTTTCGGGTCCACCATGTATGCACCATGCGGGTCATGGCGGATATCAAGGCGAAAGTGAAAGTTAAGCCCCTCCACCCATTGCTTGAGCAGTTCAGTCGTCGGTTTGACCGCCGTCCACAGGCTGGTTTCCAGTGTATAATCGCGCGCGACGGCCAATATGGCTTCGACCCTGCCTTCCGGTCCGTAAAAATAATATTGATGATCCGCGAGCACCTGATAATCTTCAAATACGCGAGTGGCCTCACTGCTTTTCGTGAGCCGGCCGTAAGTTCCGCCACAGCCGGAAATGAAGCATAGGATGGCCAAAATTATGATCCCCGCGATGATCACGGGAACGGACTTTCTATTTGGGCCGCTCACCATTTGCATCGTTTTGTCTCTCCTGAATCCCTCAGCCGTCTCCAAACATTGCATGGAGAAATTTGGAATAAAAATAAAGATGTTCCAATCTACATAAATAAAGCGTCAAAAAGAAAGGAGATCGAACAATGAAAAAAATATATGATTTCAAGATAATGACCCTAATTCTGGTTATCGGTTTTGCGGTTGCACCCGTGACCGCCTTTGCGGCGGACCTGTGGAGTGAGACGCCTGATTTGTTCAATGATGACGAGGTCGCATCTGTTGAAACCGGACCCGCTGAATTTACCTCCAGCATACCTCGGATTGACATGTGGGCGGAAACACCCGATCATCTCTTAAGACACGAAGATCATGGCGTTTTAATTGATACCACCCCGCAAGTGGTCAATACCTTTAAACCCGAGATGTATGCCGAAACACCGGATCTGGATTCGGTTGTTGCTGAGCGTCAGGAAGAAGTTTTTGAAGACATATTTATCGTCAAGGATGAATGATTCTCCAAAAAATAAGGCCTGATTGTCATTTAAATCTTTTTGCCAAAGCCCCGCAGCAAGCCGGGGCTTTTTTATTCCGGTCAGCGACAGCCCATAAAAAAATGGAATAAAACATATCCTAAAAAGATCATATAGATGGATCATTGTCCGAATCGTAAATTCAGCGAATTCGCTGAGTCCAACACCTAAGATTGAATAGCTAACAGAAGAAGGTGGCAAAAAGGCATGAATGACAGCATGTTCAAAACCCGGCTAACCAACAAAGACCGCCACGGGCAAACCACGGCGGATGAGGTCAAGGATCACATGGCATCATGTAAATCCTGTAAAACGCTATACCGGTTGGATGCGCTGCTTGAAGCCCGTATCAGCGAGGGGTTGGTTGAAGTTGAACCACCTGTCGGCCTGATTTCAAGAATCAAAAATAATATTCAATTTGAAGCTTCAGTCCACACCCGGAATACCTATATTTTTTCCTGGAAACGATTGACGACCGCCCTGGCAATGGCGG
>JASFTL010000430.1:0-4104 GCA_050053555.1 Desulfobacterales bacterium | reverse complement strand
TCTCAAAAAATCAGACTTGCTCAAATAAATCATAAATCTAGTTAAATTTTATGATTTTCATTTATCTTTTTTTCAGCGGTGAACAGATAAAGCAACGCTGAACCCGCGAGACACACCATACATACCAAAAAGGCGGCCTCAAAAGCATCCGGCCCACGGGAAGCTTCCGGGTAAAGGGTTTGCATCAGAACCCCCAGGCCCTGAAGAAAAACCGCCGGTCCCATCATGTTAAAAAAATTGACGCCGGTCATGGCAGCTCCCGCCATTTCAGAAGGCATCAAGCCTTTAATATGCGGATACATCAGCAATCCTGCCGAGGAGAAAAAACCGAAGGCAAAGAAAGCAAAGACGACGACTGCCAGGCTGGCACCTGCTGGAATTAACATTAACCCTATGACAATTCCGGTAAGGATACCCAAACAAAAAACGACGATCCATTTTTGCGTCTTCAAAATTCTGTCCGACAAAGCCCCCCAGAAAGGACTTCCCATAATCATCCCCACGGTCATCAACAGTATTAAATTGCCGGCTTTTACGGCAGAATAGCCCATCACTTCCATCAGAAACGGTCCGGCCCACAGCGCTTGAAATCCTGCAAAAGTACCGTAACGGACAAAAGTCGCCACCGAGATGATCCAGTAATCTTTATCTTTCAGGAGCATCGCCAGATTCGAAAAGGCCTGCTTAAAACTGATCGACGGCTCCATGCTTGAAGGGTTGTGAGATGTTAGTGAAGGCCTGTCACGAACAACACTATAAAGCGTAAGGGTTAAAACGAGATTAATGCCGGCAATCAGCTGAAAGCTATGCCGCCATCCGATTTGCTCGACCAGCACCACCAGCGGGGTTGTCGCTAAGATATTGCCAAGGGTGCCGATCGAAACGACAAGACCGGTCAGGGTGGCGAAAATAAGCGGCTCGAACCATTCGGTTAAAAGCTTAAAGGTTCCCATCAAATTGCAGGCCATTCCGATTCCGAGCAGAATACGGCCCAATAAGCCCATGCCCAATGAATCTGCCAGGGAAAAGATGAATGCTCCCAATATGCCCAGCAGGGACAGCAGGGTCATCAACTTCCTTGGGCCCACCTTATCTAAAAGCAGACTGATGGGGATTTGGGTTATGGCAAATCCATAAAAGAAAGATGCCGATATCAACCCCAAACCCTCTGTATCCAGGGACAGATCATTGATTAACTCGGGGGCAATAACAGCGTTGGAGGTCCGGTAAAACTGAGACAGAAAAAAGTGCGATGTGGCAAGTATAAATATAATCCAGCGGCGCGGCATAATGGCTTTTTTTATTGCGGTAAATCGGTCGATTGATTTATTTGCAGTATACGCGTTATTATGGGGTCAGGCCAGCATGTCAAGCAGAAAATATCTTGACCGGCTTATATATTCAACTTTATGGTTTCTTGACACCCATCTGTTGGTTCCCTATATTTGGTGGGTCAAAATCAAGAAATTAAATTATCCACAGATTCCACGGATTAAATTGATTAGAGGGTGATTAGGAGATTGAAAAACAATCTGCGTGAATCCCACGCCCGCCATGCGAGACCACAAGGCGAGGCCCCGCAATTGCGGGACTTTATATCTCGTTTTATGAAGTCGCCGTATTCAGCAGGCGGGTGTGAAATCTGCGGATATAAAGGAAGATCACATGCGGAAATCCTTAATAATTATTTCAGCAATTGCTGTTCTTTTTTTGATCGGCTGTGAAGCGCCCAAGATAAGAATATTTCCGAGCGCAGCGGACCCGTTGCAGGAGTACACCCTTCAGGGGAAAGAAAAAGGCAAGGTTCTGGTTATTCCGCTAAGGGGAATGATATCGGATGCTCCCAAAAGGCAGTTCATCCGCACCCGGCCGAGCATGGTTCAGGAAATTGTCTCACAGCTTCGGAAAGCAGAAGATGATCCTGAAGTTAGAGCCGTCCTTTTAAAAATTGACTCACCCGGGGGATCTGTTATTGCCAGCGATCTGATCTATAATGAAATTGCGGCCTTTAAAAAACGCAAGGAAGTCAAAGTAGTGGTCGCCATGATGGGAGTGGCTGCCTCCGGAGCATATTATATTGCGCTTCCCGCTGATTTTATTCTGGCGCACCCTACAACCGTTACCGGTTCGGTGGGCGTTTTGTTTATGCGTCCTGATGTATCCGGTCTGATGGAAAAAATCGGTGTTGATGTGAATGTGAGCAAAACGGGCAAAAATAAAGACATGGGATCCCCCTTCCGGCGGGCGACCGAAGAGGAGAAGAAAATTACCAAGGACCTCATTGATCAACTGGCCGCTCGATTTTTAGATCGAATTTCCGAACATCGTAAACTTGACCCCAAGAAGTTAAAGGAAATATCCTCGGCCCGCATTTATCTGGCCAATGAAGCCTTGAAGCTGGGTATGGTCGATCGCATCGGATATTTGGATGAGGCTGTCAGCGAGGCCAAAAAGCTGGCCGAACTGCCGCAGGATGCAAAGGTGGTGGTTTATCGCCGCACAGAGTATCCGGATGACAACCTGTACAACACCTCTACCTATCGCGATGAAGGTCGTGGTCTGTCAATGATATCACTGGATCTTCCCGGCTCATTGGTGCCCCTGCAAACGGGTTTTTACTACCTGTGGCAACCCGGATCATGGAATGAATGAGGCGGTATTTTCCGTCCGCATCAAAGTGCTGCCGCTAATTAAATTTATCCGCTGAACGGACAAATCTATCTGGCCGGTTCACACGCTGCAGATCCATTTCTCAGATGCGTGATGGTCGTATCAACAATTTCTTTCCACATCTTTTTTCCGACGGATGCCTCATCGATAATAATATGATGCATTTCTATTTCAGCTGTCCGCTCATCTTTTTTCACAGGGTGTAATTTCCATTGATCCAGTTTCTGCTTCTCAATCATCGCTTTCAGTCCGGAAAAGGAAATAAGCTCGTCCTGCTTATCAATAAAGATGACTGCCGGAATGTTTATCTTATGGTCCAGGTTTTTTTCAAAATGTTTAGACGCCTCGAATAAGGCATTGTATGCGGCCACGGGTGTTCCTTTATTTGCAAGGTAGTCGTCGGGGCCAAAGCTTGGGACGACCAGTCCCGGAAATGGCGAGATCGTTTTTAAAAGATAATTTCGATTGCGCATTTTTAGGGCCGGGGCAAAAAGGACCATTTTGTCAAATTTTATATATGGGTTTGATGTGAGCAGATCAACGCCGAGCAACCCGCCCGTTGAAAAGCCGACCAAAAACACACAGGTCCGATAGCGATTGCTTTTGATTTTTGCCTGCTGATACGCTTGATAGATTTCAGCCCGCCACAGTCGATATGAAACTGATTTAAAAGACGCCATGCGTGCTTCTGCGCTGTCGATATTGTCGAGTTGAGAATAGTTTTCACCATGGCCGCGCAAGGACAAATTTAAACAATCAATTCCGGCGGCGGTCATTGCTGCAATGATGGATTCCATTTTGTCCGGGCGGCCATTTAAACCATGAATGACCAGGGCGACACCGTTTAACCTTGCAGATTTGGTTCTTTTATACCAGCGAATGGCAGAATTTCCGGGTTGATTTTTTCTAAAATCCTTATCCGCATCTTTTATTGCCAATAAGCGGCCGTTTGATTCCATTTGGGCGCTGTGGCTGTTGGAGCTCTCCTCCGATAAACAAAGCGTGCCTGCAGGTAGAATGAGACTTAAAATGATGACGGCAATCGTTGCGGTTTTCATGATTTAATCCTTTTGGCTAAAGTGCTGAACACCATCTTGTTAAAATTGGGTATCAATGTCAATGTCGGCTTTGGTCATCCCTATTGACACAATTTGCTGTGCGCCATTTTCCAATAGCGCAGGGGTCAAAGCCCGATGGATATGACATCGCGCATTGCATCGCTCCAAATTGGAATTGACATCAATATACATATTCAATATATAAGCGTCAATTTCCACAAGGAGGTCAGACATGAAGAGATTTCGAAGAATTCTTAAACCGGTAGGTCTTGTATTAGCAATTTTTATGCTCGTGCTCTCCGGCCCCTGTCAATCTGCGCTGGCAGCGATGATCGGGACCGACTCTGTAATCGATTCGGATCGAGCGCATTATGCC
>JASFTL010000429.1:0-4105 GCA_050053555.1 Desulfobacterales bacterium | reverse complement strand
CAAGGTCTTGCGCTTTTTCATCGCCGCAATTAAATCCTGGCGTTTTAGATTAAAATTTCGCTCGGCTTCCAGAACCTTCTGATGCTGAACATCCATTTCTTTTGAGAGGTAGTCGACGAAATCAAAATACAGTTTTATTTCTGAGGCCGGGCGCCCGGCTTTTTGTTTTTTTTGAAACTGCAGTAGATACTGATGCCTTTTTTTCCTTAACGCCCGTAATGTATGCTTTTCTTGGGCCAGACATTTTTTTAAGTCGGCGAGCTCTTTTTGATGAACCTCTTCCTGGTAGCGCCGGTGATTTAACAGGGGTTCTAAATTGAATCGATACATTAGGATTCAAACAACTGGGCCAGCTGGGAAATACTTTCATCAAAGCTGGTTGTTTGGTCGATGTCCTGTTTTAAATAGCCGTTGATTTTTTCGATCATCTCTATGGCGTAATCAATTTGAGGATTGCTTCCTTTAACATAAGCCCCGATGTTGATTAAATCTTCTGCCTTGCGATAGACGGCCATGGTTTCTTTTAATTTGTTGGCATACCGCCGTTGTTCCGGCTTGATGATATCATCCATTACGCGGCTAATGCTGCTGAGAACATCAATGGCAGGGTAATGATTCTGCGCAGCGAGCTCTCGGGTGAGGTTGATATGTCCGTCTAATATGGCGCGCAAGGCATCGGCAATCGGTTCATTGGTGTCATCGCCCTCTACCAAGACCGTATATAATCCGGTTATCGTGCCGCGGCCGGCAGAGGTACCCGCTCTTTCACATAATTTGGGCAGCAGGGTAAATACAGAAGGTGTGTAGCCTTTGGTGGTGGGCGGCTCGCCCATGGCCAGTCCGATCTCCCTTTGCGCCATTGCAAACCGGGTAACCGAATCCATCATTAGATTGACATGTTTGCCCTGATCCCGAAAAAATTCAGCTATGGCAGTGGCAATAAAAGCACCCCGCATTCGAATCAGCGGTAAATGATCGGAAGTGGCGATCACAATAACCGAACGCTTGAGGCCTTCTTCGCCAAGTTCCTTTTCAATAAACTCATTGAGTTCGCGACCCCTTTCGCCGATCAAAGCAATAACGTTTACATCGGCTTTGGTTTTGCGGGCGATCATACCCAATAGCACGCTTTTGCCGACCCCGGAGCCGGAAAATATTCCAATGCGCTGACCGCAGCCCACCGTTAACAGGCCGTTTATGGCGCGGATACCTAAATCCAGTGGTTGCGAAATGCGCCTGCGAGATAGAGGATTGATGGGGGCTCCATAGATGGGATATTCATTTTCAGCCATAAGCGGGCCCTGGTTATCGATCGGATTCCCGAGTCCGTCGATTACACGACCCAGAAGCCCAGGACCCACGGGGATAATCGCCCGTTGCTGTTTTGCGACCACCTGGCAGCCGGGTCCGATGCCCCGAATCTCTTCAAGAGGCATCATGAGTACCCGATTGTCTCGA
Organism: Desulfobacterales bacterium; assembly: GCA_050053555.1. GTDB lineage: Bacteria > Desulfobacterota > Desulfobacteria > Desulfobacterales > JAHEIW01 > JAHEIW01. Next base: position 2,647 of record JASFTL010000429.1, on the reverse strand, counting down.
AATCCCAGGACCTCGGCGGTTATTTTATGGGCATCGCCCTTTGTATAAATATCACATACGGTGCCCAGCCGCGATACAGGACCTAAGGCCTCAATGACCAAGCCAATGACGTTTGTAACCTTGCCACTGGCCTGGATGGTGCAGGCCGCATTCAAACAGCTGTGATATTTATCCAGGCTGAAGCCGGTTTCCATTTTTGATCGTTAACTCTCCTGACCGGATTGGTCAAACTTCATTTGAAAGGACTCTTCGATCGCTTGGAATTGCTTTTCAATGCGGGCGTCAATGTCACCCATATCCGTTTCGATAACGCATCCCCCGCTTTGAATTGAATCCTCGGCCTCAAAACGAATACCGTCGACATTTTCAATAAATTGGGAAAGCTGGGATTTTGTATTCTGAATGAAGTGAAGATCGGTGGGATTCAGTTTGATCTTGATTTTTCCGGGATTCTCCACTCGACTCAAGGCCTCCCGGGCGACACAGATGACGGTGTCCTCATCGGTCTTTACTTCGTGGCAGACGATTTTTTTTGCAACCGATAATGCCAGCTGAACCACTTCTTTTTCAATCGCCTGATGAAGCTCTCGACGTATGTTTTTCAGTTGCTCAAGACCCTGCATGAAGCTGGTGATCAACGGATCAATTCTTTTTGTCCCGGCCTCATAACCTGCCTTTTCTCCCTCGGTAAAACCTTCTTGAAATGCATGTGTTTTGATCTCGTCGATGGAGGGGGTGTTTTCCTTTTGCGTCGTATTCTCAGAAGCAGTTGCTGCAACCTCATCCGCACAAGCAGACGCCGGGTCCATATTCTTAAAATGAATCCGTTGAAATCCGCTGTCGCCGGCTTGGTTGCAGGCGACATCAGGCGTCTCATCCAGCGGAATGTTCGGAAAATAATGCAAGCGCAAACGATCTTGCAGGGTTTGAGGGTCCTTTTTAACCTGGTCAGGCAATGATATCATCTCCCCGCCGTCCGGCAATGATTAACTCCCCTTTGGTCTCCATCTCCTGGATAATATTTGTAATATTTTGTTGGGCATCGGTCACTTCTTTCATCCGAACCGGTCCCATATCTTCTATCTCTTCTTTCAGCATCTCACCGGCACGGGCAGACATATTTTTGAAAATTTTCTCCCGCACCTCCTCGGATGCCGCTTTGAGGGCGATGGCCAGTTCCATGGTCTCAACCTTGCGCAATAGCTTCTGAACACCTCTGTCATCGACCAATACGACATCTTCAAACACAAACATACGTTGTTTAATTTGGGTCGCCATTTCCATGTCGGCCTCTTCCAACTCATTTAGAATCAACTCACTGGAAATCTCATCGGTCTGATTCAAAATTTCGGCCAATCGATCAACGCCGCCGGTCACATTTGCAATTGAACTCTGCTTGTTTTTTAATATATCCTTTAAGATCTCATTTACCTCATCAATGATCGCCGATGTGACCTTGTCCAAATTAACGACGCGCACGGCCACCTCGGTTTTGATCTCATCCGGTAGTTTGGCGAGCACATCACTGGCAATGTTTGTTTCGAGATGGACCAATATAATGGCGATGGTTTGGGGTTGCTCGTCTTTAATTAAATCGTATATCTCATCAGGGCCTAATGAACGAATCGCTTCCAAACTGCTGGCAACGCCACCGGATTTGCCGGAACGGGCATCATCGGCAGAGTTGTTTCCGGCGGACAATTTGGCCTGCTTGGATTGATATCGCCGAGCGATAGCGGTAAATTCCTTGGCAACCTGTTCCACGACATCGGGCGAGATGGTCCGAATTTGTGACAGATGATTGTTAACGAGCTCTATTTCAGCTTCGTTAAGCCTCCTGATCAGCGTTTCGGTCTGAGGTTTGCCCAGAGCATGAATCAGAATGGCAGCTTTTACCGGGCCTGCTATTCTCTTGGGATCCATCTTATTGTTCTCTTAACCAGTCGCGCATCGCCCCCACAGAAGCTTCGTTATCATTGACAATCAACTGGGATGCCTGATCTTTAAAGGTCAATCGCTTCTGATCTCCGTCATTCAAATTTTCAATCTCACCTATTGTTTTTGGAAGTTGATGCAAAAGTTCACCATCACCGGTGGTATGCGACGTGAGCCATTTTATCAGAGGCTTCACCACAAAAATAAAAGATAATATGAGGAACAGACTCAAGAATGCATACTTAAAATAGGGCTTATAATTTTTCAGACCTGCCAGCCACCCTTCAAAGGTACTCTTTTTGGTATCTTCCATCATTTGAGTGGTTTCAAACGGGATGTTGACAACCTCGACCTTGTCACCTCTCTCGCCCACAAAATTGATAGCACTTTTTACCAGGTTTTCAATTTTTAGCAGTTCCTCGGCAGACCTCGGCACATAGGTCCATTTCGACTCACCCGCCTTGTCCGGTGCAGATTGATAGGTTCCATCGACCAGTACCGCAACCGAAATGCGTTCCATCGCACCGACCGGTTCCAGTGTATGACTGGTCATCTTACCGATCTCGTAATTAACCGTACGATCCAGCTTTGCAAAAGTCGTATTTTCATCGTCGACCGTATTGGTCTGAGAGACATTGTTCTCGGGCATATTTGATTGAACGCCGGGAATACCCTGAGGGGTGGTATCGGTGCCTTTGGCGGTTTCATTAAA
>JASFTL010000428.1:0-4117 GCA_050053555.1 Desulfobacterales bacterium | reverse complement strand
ATTGATAATTTCAAGGAATACAACGACAGCTATGGGCATCTTGAAGGCGATAAAGTACTGGTGCGGTTCAGTCAGATAATCAAATCCTGTCTGCGGGCAAATGACTCCGCCTATCGCTACGGAGGTGAGGAGTTTACGGTGATCCTTCCGGAGACAAGTGGTGCGGAAGCCAAAACGGTGGCCCAACGGATCCGGTCATCTCTTGAAGCCGAAAAATATACGCCGGAACCGGGAAAAGTGGCCAGGATAACCATCAGTATCGGGGTCACCCAGTGTTATCCCAAAGAAGAATTATCCACATTTATTCGGCGAGCGGACAAAGCAATGTATCTTTCCAAACAAAATGGACGCAACCGTGTGTCCGTACTGCTGGCCGAACCTCCCGTGAAATCCAAACTCAAAGCCTAACCTTCCGTCTCAGAAATAAAACCTGCGATCCAGAACAATTATACCGCTTGTCATAATAATGTTCCGAAAAAAGGATGGCGGCATAAGTGTTGTCGCGAAAAAACGTCCCGCAACCGGAACGTTTTTTTGACAACCACTATATATCATATTCTTTGTATTAAGGCGCTAGGCCAAGTACGTTCAGCCTTAATCGGCTTGATTCGCACCAAAATATTCATAAAATTAGACGTGAAATCCCGCTGAAAGCGGGGCAACACAGCTATCGGGCATGAGGGAGGAGATAGGAAACCGCTTCTAGGATTCGATGGTGACTTTCAGATATAAATCACCCCTTTCGCCGGATCGCATACGCTGCCCCAGACCCTTCAATCGCAGCACATTGCCTTCCTGAATTCCGGCCGGCACTTTGACGTTAAACATTCTTTTCTGGAATCCCAGCGGAATATTGACCATCTTGCGGGTTCCCTTCACCGCTTCATACGGTGAGATTTTGATGAGGCCGTATAGATGCGGGTCATTTCCAGAACCTGCCGGACGGATAAGCTGGAGACGCGGCGTTTTCTTTTTGGCGGTAAACTGGCGCATGCCACTGGAAATCCCCGTTTCCGGCAGTAAACCAAACAGTTTTAAAAACAACATTCCGAATAAAAATCCGCCGATGTGCGCCCACCAGGCAATGCCACCCCCGAGTCCATGGCTGCCGGCAGCATTGATGAACTGCAACACAAACCACAAGCCGAGAAAAACAAATGCCGGAATATTTATAAAATAAGGTATAAAAAAAATGGGAATGAGCGTCAGAATCTTTGATCTGGGATGCAAAAGGAAATAGGCTCCCATCACACCGGCGATGGCGCCGCTGGCACCGATTGTCGGCAGATTCGAATGCAGGTTCAATATCATGTGCGAGAGCCCGGAGGCGATACCACAGAGCAGGAAAAATAGCGCGTAACCGATAGGGCCCAGTCGGTCTTCCACATTATCACCGAATATATATAGCGACCACATGTTGCCCAGAATATGCCAAAAGCCGCCGTGCAGGAACATAAATGAAATTAGGGAAAAAACCTGCTGGCCGGTAGTAAAATATTGCGCTACCTGGGGGACTGAATAGCGCGCCGGAACAAGGCCATAAATGTAGATGAACTTATCGATTTCAGCGCCCTGCAGCAGTTGAATGAAAAACACAACAACGTTGATTCCGATAATGGTCGTGTTGACAACGGGGTAGTTTCGAGTCGGTATGGTGTCGCGTAGCGGAATCATTTAGAGGTTTTTAATTCGTTTATGCGCTCCAGATGGGCCTGCAATTTTTGCTGTTTTTCCTGAAGGTGGGCATGCTTGGCTTTTACCTGTTCGACCACCTCTTGTGGTGCCTTTTTCAGAAAACTATCATTTTCTAACTTTTTTGCTACCGGTGCCAACTCTTTTGTCAACTTGCCAATTTCTTTTTCCAGCCGCTGGGCCTCTTTGTTAAAATCGATGATTCCTTTCAAAGGAACAAAGAGCGTAGCCCCGCCAACTACGGCACTGGCTGAAGATTTCGGCCTTTTAGCGCTTTGATTAATGGAAAGTGCGCTCAATTTGGCAAGGTTGATGATGATATCCTGATGTGTCTCAATGCTGGTTTTGACCTTCTTATCTTTGGTTTGAACGGTGGCCGTCAAATTCATAGAAGGCGAAATATTCATTTCCCCCCTGATATTTCGGATGGCGGAAATGAGTTCGATTAAAAGCTGCATTTCAGCTTCGGCCTCATTTTCTGCGCGAATGTCGATGCCGCCCTTTCGATCTGAAGGAAATACGGCCTTCATTATTGATTCCCGGATTCCAGGTAGTTTATGCCATATTTCTTCGGTGACAAACGGCATGAAAGGATGCAGCAGGATGAGGATGTCATGCATAACCCACCATAAAACACTGAGGCTCGTCTTCTTTTTTTGGGGATCTTCTTTTTCGTAAAGCGCCGGTTTAATCGCTTCAAGATACCAGTCACAAAATTCGTGCCAGACAAAATTATAGATCCCGGCGGCCGCATCGTTAAAGCGGTAGCTTTCAAGAGCCTCGGCCAGCGTTTGTGTGACCCGACTGAGTCGCGATAAAATCCAGCGGTCTGGAAGAGAAAGACCATCTTGGTTGATCTTCTTGTAGGGCTGTTTGATATGCATCAGCGCAAACCGGGCGGCGTTCCACAGTTTATTCACAAAATGGCGGTATCCCTCGATTCGCTTTTCCGACATTTTGACATCCCGCCCCTGGGCGGCAAAGGCTGCCAGGGTAAAGCGGAAGGCATCGGTTCCGTATTGGTCAATGACCGATAACGGATCGATAACATTACCCGTGGATTTGCTCATTTTTTTACCTTTTTCATCCCTGACCAGGGCATGAACGTAGACGTCTGAAAAGGGAACATCTTTCATGAATTGAATGCCCATCATCATCATGCGCGCCACCCAGAAGAAAAGGATGTCAAAGGCGGTCACTAAGACCGACGTGGGATAAAACGTTTTTAAAAGCGGCGTCTTTTCCGGCCAGCCCATGGTTGAAAAAGGCCACAGAGCTGAACTGAACCACGTATCCAGCACATCTGTCTCCTGCACTAGTTTCGTGCTGCCGCACTGCGGGCAGGACGGAGGGGCTTCCATGGCAACAATCATCTCATCGCAATCCTCGCATGTCCAGGCCGGTATCTGGTGCCCCCACCAAATCTGACGGGAAATACACCAGTCACGAATATTTTCCAACCAGTCATAATAGGTCTTCGTCCAAATATCAGGAATGATGCGGGTCTGGCCTGATTTTACCGCTTCAATTGCTTTTTGGGCCAGCGGTTTTGTTTTTACAAACCATTGCCTGGAGAGATTTGGTTCGACCATGGTGTGACAGCGATAACAATGCCCGACGCTATGCTTATAAGGTTCGATTTGTTCGAGCAGCTTTTCTTTTTTCAAGGCTTCGATGACCGCCTTGCGGGCTTCGAAGCGATCCAGACCTTCAAATTTTCCGGCTTCAGGCGTCATTTTGCCGTCGTCTCCAATAACTTTAACAGCAGGCAGACCGTGGCGCATCCCGATTTCAAAGTCATTGGGGTCATGGGCCGGTGTTACCTTCAAGCCGCCGGTGCCAAATGACATATCCACATAGCTGTCTTTGATAAGTGGAATTTCTCTGTCCATCAGCGGGAGGATAACCGACTGGGATTTAAGATCCCGGTAACGTTCATCATCCGGATGAACGGCAACAGCCGTATCGCCCAGCATGGTTTCGGGCCTTGTGGTGGCAACCACAATGGCGTCCCCGCCTTTTGAAAACGGATAGCGGATATGATAGAGATGGCCGTCACGTTCTTCGTGTTCGACTTCAAGGTCCGCCAGCGCCGTATGACACCGATGGCACCAATTAATAATATAATCATCGCGATAGATAAGGCCTTCGTGGTAAAGGTCAACAAATACCCTGCGCACCGCTCGCGACAGGCCCTCATCCATGGTGAACCGTTCCCGTTTCCAATCACAAGAGGCGCCGAGCCGTTTTAGTTGATTAATAATTTCACCGCCGTACTTTTGACGCCACTCCCATACGGCTTCGATAAACTTTTCTCTGCCCAGTTCATGTCGATCCATGCCCTCGGACGCTAATTTTTTTTCAACCACGTTTTGAGTGGCGATGCCGGCATGATCAGTTCCCGGCATCCAGAGTACGTTGTCTC
>JASFTL010000427.1:0-4118 GCA_050053555.1 Desulfobacterales bacterium | reverse complement strand
AATCAGCAAAGTGGTGCTAGCGTATTCTGGCGGGCTGGATACATCGGTTATTTTAAAATGGCTCATTGAAACCTATCAATGCGAGGTCATTACGTTTTCAGCCAACATCGGTCAGGAAGATGACCTGGACCAAGTCAGGGAAAATGCTTATAAAACCGGGGCCGCAAAGGCCTATATCGAGGATCTGACAGAAGCCTTTGTTAATGATTATGTGTTTCCGGCCTTCCGTGCCAATGCGATTTACGAGGGTCAGTATCTACTCGGAACTTCCCTGGCGCGACCGTTGATTGCAAAGCGCCAGATTGAAATTGCACACAGTGAAAAGGCTGTTGCCGTCAGTCACGGAGCTACCGGTAAAGGCAATGATCAGGTTCGTTTTGAACTTGGATATCTTGCCCATGACCCCGGCATTAAAATAATTGCTCCCTGGCGCGAGTGGGATCTTAATTCACGCACCGCCTTAATGGAATTTGCCGGCAAACATGGTATCGAAGTTCAAGCTACTCATGACAAACCATACAGTACGGATTCAAATCTTTTGCATATCAGTTATGAGGGCGGCATTTTGGAAGATCCATGGGCAGAAGCACCGGAGGATATTTTTATGCTGACAGTTTCACCCCAACGGGCACCGGATAAACCCGAAAGTATGGAGTTGCGTTTTCAAAACGGCAATCCGGTTGAGTTAAACGGAACCGAACTGACTCCGGCGAATATGCTGAAGGCCTTAAACGCCCATGGCGGCAAACACGGTATTGGAAGAGTGGATATGGTTGAGAATCGATTTGTGGGCATGAAATCCCGCGGTGTTTATGAAACCCCCGGCGGGACAATATTGCGCGCTGCCCACATGGCGATGGAATCCATCACCATGGATCGCGAGGTCTTGCACCTGCGGGATTCGTTGATACCCAAATACGCGCAGCTAGTGTACAATGGATTTTGGTTTTCACCGGAGATGAAATTGTTGCAGAATATGATGGACATGACCCAGCAGAATGTATCTGGAACCGTGCGCCTTGAATTGTATAAAGGCAACTGCCGGATTCTTGGCCGCAAATCAGATCGGTCTCTGTATCGGGAAGATTTTGCCACATTTGAAAACGATGATGTGTATAACCAAAAAGATGCCGAAGGCTTTATTCGTCTGAATGCCTTAAGATTTCGCATTCAAAAATTACTCGAAAAATAAATACCATGCCTGAAAAACTCTGGACCGGACGCTTTAAGGATAAAACCGCGCAAATTGTCGAAACGTTTACATCCTCAATCGATGTCGACCGTCGCCTGTATACCTACGATATTAAGGGTAGCATTGCCCATTGCAAAACGCTGGCAAAGGCTTCCATTATATCTGATGCAGAGGCCCGGAAATTAATCAAAGGTCTTAAAACCATTAACCAAGAAATCGGCGACGCAACATTTCAGTTTAGCGACAAACTGGAAGATATCCATACGCATATCGAATCACGGCTGAGTGAAATTGTGGGCAAAGTCGCACTGAAACTGCATACCGCCAGAAGTCGCAATGATCAGGTGGCACTGGATGTGCGCATGTATCTGCGTGATCAAATCGAGTCCATCATTCACCTCCTGTTCGAATGGCAAAATGTGCTGGTCAATCTTGCCAAATGCCACATTGAAACCGTATTGCCGGGCTACACCCATCTACAGCGTGCCCAGCCAATCCTGCTGGCGCACCACCTGATGGCGTATTACGAAATGTTTTCAAGGGATACCGACCGCCTGGTGGATTGTTTGGCACGAATAAATGTAATGCCGCTGGGCAGCGCGGCCCTCGCCGGCACACCGCATCCCATTGATCGAACATACACGGCCAAGCTGCTCGGATTTAAGAAGGTTTCAGCCAACAGTGTCGATTCAGTATCCGATCGAGATTTCGTTGTCGAATTTTTATCCGCCGCCGGTATTTGCATGATGCATTTGAGCCGGTTGTCTGAAGAACTGATTATTTGGTCCTCCACCGAATTCAGCTTTATTGAACTGCCTGATGCATTTGCCACCGGCAGCAGTATCATGCCGCAGAAGAAAAATCCCGATGTTGCCGAGCTGATCAGAGGCAAGACCGGTCGGGTATTCGGCAACCTGATGGCCATGTTGACGCTTATGAAATCATTACCGCTGTCATACAATCGAGACATGCAGGAGGATAAAGCGCTTTTATTTGATACAGCCGATATATTAAGCGCCTGTATTGAAATTTATATTCAAATGCTGCCACAAATAAAGATAAACCGCGCCAAGATGCAGAGCGCGGCCTCTACCGGGTATCAAAATGCAACGGACTTGGCGGATTATTTGGTTATAAAGGGCATGCCTTTCAGGGAGGCACACCTTTGTGTCGGTCGGGCCGTTCGTTTCGCGTCAAAAAAGAAGAAGGAAATTCATGAACTTTCGATAAAACAATTGCAGCAATTTGCACCTCAGGTCGAAGACGATATATTCGACTACCTGACAACACAGCAGATGGTCGATCGACGGACCTCAATGGGGGGTACGGCCACAAAGGCGGTCAGCGCAGCGATAAGAAATGCAGAAAATAAGCTGAAAAAAAGCGCCAATCGGAAAACTAAATAAAAGCTACCTCAATCCGCCTCCGGCGGACGAACCTCCAAGGTCTTTGTTATCCCGGGAAAACGGGATTACAATCTATTTTTGAAATATCTCCCAAGTGTACTTAAATTGAAAAAAATGAGTTCTCTGCCGAACCGTTCTTATTGCCATGGCAAAAGAATAGCCTCTTGTTTGCTGGTATTTGCTCTCTTGAACTTTTGGTGGATGGGCTGCGGGCAAAAGGGATCACCCCGGCCGCCACTCCGTCCCGTACCAGCGGCGGTCAAAGACTTGAGTTATGTGATCTATAACCAGATTGTTGAGCTGAGCTGGACGTTTCCAGGCGCTGAGGATCGCTCTGCTTCTCCCCCGGCCGGATACAAAGTTTTCCGCTCCAAATGGTCCGCTGAAGAATCAAGCTGTGAAAAATGCCCCTTGACCTTTAATGAGGTTGGCAATATTCCGATTCCAGTAAAACAGTCGCATGAATCCAAGGCTGAAAAGCTCCGCTTTACCGAAAGCCTCGAGCCAGGCTATCACTATGTCTACAAAGTGATCGTCTACGATGAAGACGGAATAAGCAGTAAAGACTCAAATGCGGTTGAATTCGACCATTAATCGAATTGAGCTAAAACGCAATTCGATTTTGAAGGAAAAACATGCATCATTTCACCTATCGCGAAAATGAACTTTATTGTGAAGATGTACCGGTACAAAAAATCGCAGCCGAAATCGGAACACCGTTTTATCTATACAGCCATGCAACACTGACGCGACATTTCAAAGCCTTCAATAAAGCGTTTAAAGGTATCGACCGGCTGGTTTGCTTCTCTGTGAAGGCCAATAGTAATTTGGCAATTTTGAAATTATTTGCCAATTTGGGCTGCGGCCTGGACATTGTATCCGGCGGGGAGCTTTATCGCGGGATTCAGGCCGGTTTTACACCGGATCGCATTGTATACTCCGGTGTGGGCAAACGGGTTGATGAAATTGATTATGCTCTCAAATCCGGTATCCTGATGTTCAATCTGGAATCTCTTGATGAGTTAAAAATGATCAATCAGCGGGCGGGACAGTTAAATCAGAGGGCCCGCATTGCCATCCGGGTCAATCCGGATGTCGATCCCAAAACCCATCCCTATATTTCTACCGGTCTTAAGAAAAATAAATTCGGAATTGATACTGCCGCAGCTATCGATGGCTACCGGCTGGCCGGCAGTCTGGAGCATATTGAAGTCATCGGCATTGATTGCCATATCGGCTCTCAGATAACCGAGGCCGGGCCCTTTGAAGATGCCTTAAAAAGCATAAAGACATTGATCAAGCAGTTAAAATCCGAGCTTCGGATTCAGATTCAGTACATTGATATGGGCGGAGGCCTCGGCATTACCTATGCTGATGAAACACCGCCGTCATTAAAAGAATATGCACAAGCCTTTCTAAAACACCTGAAAGGCATGGATTTAACCCTCATTCTGGAGCCGGGCAGGGTGCTGGTCGGAAATGCCGGCATACTGGTAACCCGCGTGCTTTATAAAAAAACC
>JASFTL010000426.1:0-4121 GCA_050053555.1 Desulfobacterales bacterium | reverse complement strand
GGGTTCGGGTGCTTTATCCGTGTAAATGACTTCTTTTCTCATCGTTTCGTCTCCTTGGACCTCGTCACTGTTTTGTCGTTGATAGATATAATTCCTTTGGATATTCACGCTCTGACAATACGGCAATTCTTGGTTTTAAAAATTTTCGGATTCAAATGGGTCGTGCTTTATTTAACAAAGAGCTTCTGTGGAAACTCGATAAATTTCTCACATCCACTTTCCGTTATCAGGACAGGTTCGCTGCATTCAAACCCATAGGTCTCCAGCCATATTCCCGGCATAAAGTGCAGCGTCATGCCCGGCTCTAAAATAGTTTTATCCCCGGGTCTGAGGCTGACCGTATGTTCTCCCCAGTCCGGCACATAATTAAGGCCGTATGAATATCCAACACGCGACGGCTTGACAAGGCCTGTGTCAGCGATCGCCTTCCGCCAGCGTTCTTCGACCTCTTCTGCCGTTACGCCGGGCTTGATAAATGCTATGGTTTCCTGAAGCCCTTTTACCACCCCGTCGGCTGTCTTCTGCAGGTCCTCCGGTGGATTGCCTATATAAACCGTGCGGGACAGCGGCGCATGATATCGATGTCGCGCACCGCACAGCTCCAGCAGCACGACATCATTTTTTTGATACGTCCTGTCCGGATCAAATGTCAAATGAGCGGTTGATGTTCTTTCGGCAGAGGGCATGATCGGAAAAATAGCCGGCGATGATCCACCGAATTCATCCGTGCCGGCAATCTGGGCTGCTGACACTTTTGCGGCCACGTCCTTTTCCCAAACGCCGACATCAATTTCTTCGATGGCAATATGCATAACGTTTTCACAGATCCGAGCCGCCTCTTTCATAAAGGCGACCTCAGCCGGTGATTTAATCACTCTTACCCAGTTGACTAGGTTGGTCCCATCCATCAGTAAAGCCTGTGGCAGTTCCTCTGAAAGGGTGAGATACATCCGGGCATTGAACCAGTATCCATCCATCTCTAAGCCGAATCGCTTTTTATCCAGTCCTTTTTCACGCAGCAACTCCGCAACCCAGCGCATGGTGTGGGTGTAGCGGGATTGTACATACTCGTCCGGATATCCGTAAATACAGTCATCCGGAAGCCAGGTTGTAATCCTGGCCCCGTTGGAATCTTGCTCACGACCGAACCAAAACGGCTGGTCCGCATCCAGGGAAACAAGCACACCCTGGTGTACATAAAACGACCAGCCGTCATAGCCGGTCAGATAATTCATGTTGGCCGGATCCATTACCAGCAGCACTTCCAGACCTTCTTTGTCCATCATCTCTTTTGTCTTGCGGACCCGCCGCTGAAATTCTTCCTTTGAAAATATAAAATTTTTTATCATCTCCGTAGCGTCTAATTCTTTTTTGCCCATTCGATGTCTTTGATCACTGCATCAAGGACTTCTTTTGCGCCTTCACCTCCCATCTCCAGGTACTTTTGCTGAAGCTTCTTGGATTTTTCCTTAAAGGCGTTGATCTCTTCGTCCGTCAATTCAATATATTTCATTGATGGCTTGGCCGCCATGATCATCTGCCTGCGTTTCTCATTCAACCTGGGCTCGAAATCAAATATGTATTCATTGGCGCCTTCGATGGCATCGTTTACAATGCCCCGAATATCCTGCGGCAGCCCTTCGATGAACACATGGTTGGCGGCAAAAGTGCCAATAAACGGCAATTGGTTGGCTTTGATCATGTAATCCTGGACTTCGTAGAATTTCATCTCCTGGATGGCGAAAAACGGCTGTGTTTCGGCATCAATCCTGCCGAGCGCGAGGTCGTCGTATATCTGACCGTAGGGCACTGTGATGACATAAGCACCGTAAAGGCGGTAAGCAGTTATGAGCAGCGGTGAGGACATCACGCGAAACGTAATGCCCTTGAAGTCGGCAGGCTTGCGCAAGGGTTTATTGGCCGTCCATATTTGCCAGCCCTCTTCGATGATGGATAGCAGTTCCAGTTTGTGTTTTCTGTAATATTTTTGGAGCGCTTTATACGTGTTGGGCCCCTTGCGGAGGATTTTCTCTAGGAGCTTGAAATCGGTCGGAAAAAGATAGTGAATCGAAAAGACCTGAACCTCGGGAATATAAGATCCCAGGTGTCCGGGGGATTGGAACGCAAAATGAAGATCTCCTTTTTGCAAAAGCTCTGTTATTTCTCCGGAGGTTCCGAGATCGCCATAGAGGTGGATTTTGCAGCGAATCTGCCCTTTGGATTTTTCTTCGACTATCTGGACAAACTTTTTGGCATACTCATGTTGCATGCTGCCTTCGATTTCTTCCAGAGCCACCTGCCACAAATATTTAACCGCGTCGACCTGATCAGCGAATCCAAAGACGAGCGCGCATACGGTGCATATGAAAATTACGGACATGAGCGCTGTTCGTAGCTTCATGGTCGGTCTCCTTCTTTGATGGGTGGGGCGTTAAATTACGGTTTCTCCCCATTCGAGAGCCTGTTTTGAATGACGCGAATATATTCCTCGGAATTGATACTGCTTCCGGAAAGCAGTGCCACTGCCTTTTTACCGTTCACATTGATCTTGTGATTTATGAGTGCGCCAATACCAACCGCTGCTGCACCTTCTATGATCAACCGGTGTTTATCAAAAATATAAAATATTCCGTCTTTTATCTCCTCTTCAGAGACCAGCAGGTGTTCATCTACATATTTTTCGATCATGGGCAAAGTGTACTGGTTTTCGAGGCCGATCCCTCCCAAAAGCGAATCGGCCATTGAATCTTTTTCTTCCACCTGTACAGGCATGCCGGCCTTCAGACTCTCAAGCATCGCCGGAGACCGCTCGAGTGAAAGCCCCACCACATGAATGTCTGGATTGATGGATTTGGCAACCATTGCCATCCCTGCCAGCAGACCGCCCCCCGAGAGCTGGATCATGAAAACATCGGTGTCGGGAAGCTTTGACATTATTTCAAGCGCAATGGTTCCTTGGCCGGCAATAATCATCGGATCATCAAACGGAACAACCGGAACAAGTCCGCGGGAGGTCATCAGGTGCTGGTAATTCTCTTCAGCTTCATCCTGAGAACGGCCTTTTTGAACAACTTGCGCGCCCAGTTTCTTGATCATCTCCACCCGGTAAGCAGCGACATGCTCGGAGAGGCAGACCACAGCCTTGATCCCGACCTGCGCAGCCACGTAGGCGACCGCTTTGCCGTGATTGCCCGTGGAAAAGGTGATCACACCTTTAGCTTTGTCCTTGTCGCTAAGGCTTAAAATCTTGTTTGCCGCACCTCTGACTTTAAATGACCCGGTATTCTGCAAACATTCCAGCTTCAGATGAACGACCTGGGCACCGGTTTTTTCAGTCAGATCAGCTGATGCGATTACGGGCGTCCGCCAGATCAGCGGTTTTATGCGTGGATGCGCCTGATACACATCATACAGTGTCGGCAATGTCTTCATTAAAGCCTCTAAAAAAACGGATTACCCACCCAGCGCAAGCCTCGGCAGAAACAATGCAATTTCGGGAAAGGTGATCAGGATAATCGTTGCCAGTATCAGTATCAGAATAAACGGCAGCGCGTGACCGATTACCTCGAGGTAGGGTCGCCGGAATATCAACTGGGCCGTAAATATGTCGCATCCGAACGGCGGAGTTGCCGAACCGATGGCGGCCTGCAGTGTTACCAGGGTTCCCAGCAAAATGGGATTAACGCCTGCACTGACCACATACGGCTGAAAAATCGGGCTCAAGATAAATATGGCGACGATGGGATCAACAAACATACAGGCGACAAAATAAACGATCACAACAATGGTGATCACCCGCAACATCGACGGATCCGCTCCAAAAAGCGGCGGCAAAAGCTGTTGCGGAATCTGCATAAAACCGATCATCCATGAAAACGCCTGCCCGGCTCCGACCAAAATAAAGACCACGCCGGTAATCACCCCGGTTTGCAAAAAGGAGTCAATAATTCGACTCAGTGTCAAACTTTTATAGACGATGGTCTCCAGAAACAGGGCATAGAACACCGAGGCGGCAGCGGCTTCCGTAGGGCTGAAATACCCGGCATAGATGCCACCGACAATAATCACCGGAAATCCCATGACCGGAAGCCCATCCTTGACCGCGGCCATTCGCTCGGCCC
>JASFTL010000425.1:0-4135 GCA_050053555.1 Desulfobacterales bacterium | reverse complement strand
AAAAGTTCCGCGGTCCGTTTTAGAAAGAATGTTTAAAAAAGATGTGCATGCCGATGTATCATCAAGGCTCATTCAGAGCTCGTTCATCGATGCCATCAAGCAAACTGAGCTTAAGGTCATCGGAAAGCCGCAACTGGAACCACCTGAGTTGGCGGCAGACCGTTCCTATAAATACGATGCCACCGTTGAGATTACGCCCGAGATTGAGGACATCGATTTTAAGGGGCTAAGCTTAGAGCGAACCCTCTATGAAGTCAGCGAAGAAGAGGTGCAGGTTCAGCTGAAAACGCTTCAGAAAAGGATGGCCCAGCAGCAAAAAATTTCTGATGACCGGCCGGCGCAGGAAGGAGATATTGTCCTGATCGATCTCGAAGGCTCCAAAGATGGAGAAGCCGTGCCGGAGTTTGCTAAAACCGAAAATTTTAGCTTGCAAATCGGCAAGGCCGTTATATCTGAAGAGTTTGACAACCAGATCAGCGGCATGAAAGCGGGGGATTCCAAGGAATTTAAGGTTAAATTTCCAGAGGACTACTCCAACGAGAACCTGGCCAATCTTGAAATTTCATTTAAGGCCACACTCAACGAAATCAGAGAAGAGATACTGCCGAAAATTAACGACGCCCTAGCTAAGAAAGCGGGTTCTTATGAATCGCTGGATGAACTGAAAAATGTAATCGTGGATAACCTGAAAGAGGGCTATGGCAAACGCACCGAGCAGGAACTCAATGAGCAGATCTTTTCTGAATTAATCGCCAAAACGGATTTTGAAGTGCCGGATACCATGGTCGAAATGGAACTTGACGGCATTGTCACAGAAGCGGAGCGTTCCTTTTCCTATCGTAACACCTCTCTGGAGGAGATGGGATTATCCAGAGAAACGATAGCCGAAAAATATCGTGAAACGGCACTCAAACAGGTAAAACGCCATCTTATTTTAGGAAAGATCATCGATCAGGAAAGCCTCACCCTGCCTGATGACGAGCTGGAAGCTGGACTGCAGGAGATGTCTGAAAATTTTAATCAGCCGCTGGAAGAAATCAAAAAATACTATGATCAGAACCCGGATAATTTTGAGTTTTTTAAACATACCTTACTTGAAAAAAAGGCGATTAAACTTATCATTGATAGTAGTACAATCAAAGACGTAATGCCGGAAGCGCCGAAAAAAGCTAAGCCAAAAAAACAAACTAAAACGGCAAAGAAATAAGGCCATTAACCGATCTGCAACTGAATATTTAGTTTAATTAGTGAAGGAGATAAATGGTGCCACTGATACCGATGGTAATTGAGCAAAGCAGCCGGGGCGAACGGGCTTATGATATTTATTCGCGGCTTTTAAAGGATCGCATCATCTTTCTCGGTACGGCAATGAATGATGAGATTGCGAATCTGATTATTGCCCAGTTGCTCTTTTTGGAATCCGAAGATCCGGACAAAGATATCAATTTTTATGTTAATTCCCCCGGAGGTCTGGTAACCGCTGGTTTGGCGGTGTATGATACCATGCAGTATATTAAACCCGACATTACCACGGTATGCATCGGTCAGGCTGCCAGTATGGGCGCGGTCTTGCTGGCAGCTGGAACCAGGGGTAAACGTTATTCGCTGCCGAATGCAAGGATTTTAATCCACCAACCCATGGGGGGATTTCAGGGTCAGGCGTCGGACATTGAAATCCAGGCCAAGGAAATCCTGCGTATGAAGGATCGACTGAACCAGATTCTGGTGGAGCATACCGGTAAAGAGCTGGAAAGCATACAGAAGGATACCGATCGGGACTTTTTTATGTCCGGTGAGGAAGCCAAAAAATATGGTATCGTTGATCATGTCATCGCCAACCGTGACGACCTTGACCACTTAGAAGAGTTGGAGAGCTAACATGCCTAAGAAAAAAGATGAAAGCGACAATCTGTTTTGTTCGTTTTGCGGGAAAAATCAATCTGAAGTCCGAAAGCTGATTGCCGGCCCGGCGGTATACATTTGTGACGAATGCATCCAGCTATGCAGCGAGATCATTGAAGAAGAAAGTGAAAAGGATTCTCAGGATACGGATCGCATTCTGGTGCCCAAAGAGATCAAAGAAAAGCTCGATGGGTATGTGATCGAACAGGAGTCGGCCAAAAAAGTCCTTTCAGTTGCAGTCTACAATCATTACAAGCGTCTTGACTCTACGCTGAACACGGGTGATGTCGAAATTCAGAAAAGCAATATTATGTTGATCGGCCCGACCGGCTGCGGAAAGACGCTGCTGGCACAAACGCTTGCCAGGTTTTTAAACGTCCCGTTCACCATAGCGGATGCAACCAGTCTGACTGAGGCCGGTTATGTCGGTGAAGATGTTGAAAACATCATTCTTTCCCTGCTGCAGAACGCCGATTACGATGTAGACAAAGCCAAGCGCGGCATCGTCTATATTGATGAAATTGATAAAATCGCCAGCAAATCGGACAATCCTTCAATCACCCGTGACGTCTCCGGGGAGGGTGTTCAGCAAGCGCTGTTAAAAATAATTGAAGGAACAACGGCCAGTGTACCGCCCAAAGGCGGCCGGAAACATCCGCAGCAAGATTTTGTCAAGGTGGACACCTCCAATATTCTGTTCATATGCGGGGGGACCTTCAACGGCCTGGAAAAGATCATTCAGCGCCGTTTAGGAGCCAAGCAGATGGGATTCGGGGCCAATATTCTTCAGGAAACAGACCAAACGATCGGTGATATCTTGATGGAAGTTAAGCCCGAAGATTTGATAAAATTCGGATTAATTCCCGAATTCTTAGGCCGCTTGCCGGTGGTTGCCACACTTGATGAGTTGAATGAAGACGCGCTGATTCGAATCATAAAGGAACCCAAGAATGCCTTGCTCAGACAGTTTCAGATGCTTTTTGAAATGGAGCGGGTCAATCTCAGACTGACAGACAGCGCCCTGGCGGCAATTGCCAGAGAAGCCATGAAACGAAAATCCGGCGCTCGGGGGTTGCGCGCAATTATGGAATCCTGCATGCTGGATATCATGTATGATCTGCCTTCAATAGACAATGTGAAAGAGTGCGTCATCGGAGAGGACGTCGTTTTAAAAAAGGAGGATCCGATTTTGCTTTATGAGCAATCAAAAAAGCAAGCCTAAGTCTTCTTTTTTCCATGAATGGTTATTTTCTCCATAGGCTGCGTTCTCCGCAGGTTCCAGGCCCCAACGTACTCAAAGTACGCCTCGACCTGAAACCTTTGTGCGGCATTGCCTATGAAGAAAGTCCTTCATTCATGGATTAAAACCGCCCGTGATGCAAACTTTTCTTCGTGATTCCGCGCATCAAGCTCAAAGCTATTAAAAATATTTGCGTCTTAATTGAATGCGCGAAAAAGTTTATATTAATCTAAAAAATAGCATATAATGACCTTTCGACTGGCTTTAAAAAGGAATCTGCTGGATAAAAATATTTGTTAGACAACTTCAGAATAATAACGGATTTTAATGGTTAATATACCAAAATTTTTTAAAGAAGAGGGAGTTGAGGATTCAGACATGTTGTTACCGCTTTTACCATTAAGAGATCTTGTCGTATTTCCCCACATGGTGGCGCCACTTTTCGTGGGGCGAACGAAATCGGTGAATGCACTGGCCGATGCGATGAATAAAGATAAACTTGTTTTTCTGTCAACCCAGATAAGAGCTAACGTCGATAATCCCGGGGAATCGGACATCAATAGCATTGGAACAATCGGAAAAGTGCTTCAATTGCTCAGGCTTCCGGATGGGACGGTTAAAGCCCTCGTGGAAGGAAAGTCCAGAGGTCGAATCCAGAGGTTTTCCAAAGCCAAGGACTTTTTCCAAGTCGAAGTCGAGAAGGTTGCCGAAACCATTGTGCCCGAAGCCGAAGCCACAGCGCTTATCCGATCGGTGATTAAAGAATTCGAGGACTATGCCAGCGTCAACAAAAATATTTCCAAGGAGCTGGTTACCAACGCCGCCTCAATTGTCGATGCCTCACAGTTGGCTGACACGGTGGCTTCGCACTTTTCTTTTAAAATCGAGGATAAACAAAAACTGCTCGAATCGTTTAACCCTGCAGAACGGCTCTCTCTTCTTTTGAGCCTGATTAAAATGGAAATTGAAGTTTTCCGAATGGATCAGCGCATC
>JASFTL010000424.1:0-4137 GCA_050053555.1 Desulfobacterales bacterium | reverse complement strand
TTCAGACAAAGCCACTCGCTGTATTCGATTTTGTGACTCATTTAACATACCACTGTTAACCATCGCCGATGTGCCGGGATACCTGCCCGGCAGCCAGCAGGAATGGGGCGGGATTATCCGACACGGGGCCAAGCTTCTGTGGTGTTATTCGGAAGCGACAGTTCCCAAGCTGCTGCTCGTAACCCGAAAGGATTACGGAGGTTCCTATTTGGCGATGTGTTCCAAAGACCTGGGTGCGGATATGGCATTTGCGTGGCCGACGGCGGAAATTGCCGTTATGGGTGCGGCCGGAGCGGCCAATATTATCCACCGCAAGGAAATCACCGGCGCCGAGGATCCGGCAGCTAAGCGCCAGGAAAAGATTAAGGAATATGATGATCTGTTTTCCAATCCCTATCAGGCCGCCAACCGGGGCTATATCGATGCCGTCATCGAACCCAGCGAAACCCGGCTGCGCCTGATCGACGCCCTGGAAGTGATGAGCACCAAACGCGAGACCCGGCCGCCAAAAAAACACGGCAATATTCCCATGTAAAGTGCCTGAAATGATCGAATCCGCCAAAGGTCGGTGGCGGAAAAATGTCTGAAATAAAGAGGAATTCAAATGGAAAATGCCCGAAAAACGACTGCAGCTGCAGCAGCGGTTCTGCTATATATTAAAACCGAAGAAGAGGTGATTGCAATGCAGTCCGCCATGCAAGCGGCACAGCCCCAGTTGTCGAAGTTCGCCCCGCAGACCGCACCGGTAGTCAAATCATGGGGTATAAGTGGCCGACAGGCGCAAATGCAGATGCGTCATTTGATGCAACTCAGAACATTTCGGAAATTATAAAATGCCTTTTGTGTAAGGAGTAACCCAAAATGAGCGATGACAATCAAGTAAAAATGACGAAAATGAATTTCGACAAAGATCGACCCCAGGCGGAAAACCCTGTCAAGGTCGAGGACCTGACCTTGCGCGATGGCCATCAATCCCTGTTTGCCACGCGGGGCCGGACCGAAGATATGATTCCGGTGGCCGAGATGATGGATGACGTCGGCTTCTGGGCCATGGAAGTTTGGGGCGGCGCGACATTTGACACCATGCACCGGTTTTTAAATGAGGACCCCTGGGAACGCATTCGAACGTTGAAGCGTTATGTTAAAAAGACGCCGTTTTCGATGCTCCTCAGGGCTCAGAATCTGGTCGGCTATCGCAACTATGCCGATGATGTCGCCAATGCGTTTGTCGAAAGAACCTGTGAGAACGGGATGGACATATTCAGAACCTTTGATGCCCTCAATGATTACCGCAACTTTGAAACGGTGGTTCCGGTGATCAAAGAATACGGCAAACATTTTCAGGGCTGCATGTGTTACACCATGACCGAGCCGCGCATGGGGGGAAATGTTTATACGATCGACTATTACGTCAACAAGGCCAAAGAACTTGAAAAGATGGGCGCCGACAGCATCTGCGTTAAAGACATGGCCGGATTGCTGGCGCCTTATGACGCCTACCATCTGGTCAAAGCGCTCAAGGCGGCGGTCAAACCGCCCATTCACCTGCACAGCCATTTCACATCTGGGATGTCACCGATGACCCATTTGAAGGCCATCGAGGCCGGTGTAGATATCATTGACACCTGCATGTCACCGTATGCGTATCGCACTGCCCATGCCGCCATTGAACCGCTGGTGATGACCCTGCTGGGGACCAATCGGGACACAGGCTTTGATATCCGGCTGCTGGCAAAAATCAATGACGTTTTCGAAAAAGAGATAATGCCGAAATACCGGCATTTACTTGACGATACCAAGATGTCCATCATTGACATCAACGTACTGCTCCACCAGACACCGGGGGGGATGCTGTCCAATCTGGTCAATCAGTTAAGAGAAATGGATGCCCTGGACAAAATTAATCAGGTATATGCGGAGCTACCGCGGGTCAGAAAAGAGCTTGGACAAATTCCGCTGGTGACACCCACTAGCCAGATCGTGGGCACCCAGACGGTCAACAACGTGCTTTTCGACGACGAAAATGAACGCTATAAAATGATAACCGGCCAGGTAAAAGATTTGTGCTACGGTCTATACGGCAAAACGGCGGTTCCGATAGATCCGAAGGTCCAGAAAAAGGCCTTGAAGGGATACGAACGCGGAGAAAAACCGATTGCGTGCCGGCCGGCAGAAGTTTTGGAACCCGAGCTGGATAAGGCTAAGGCAGAAATCGAAGACCTGGCGGTTGATCTGGATGATACGCTGATCTATGCGCTTTATCCGGTTACGGGTAAGCGCTTTCTAAAATGGAAATACGGTAAAGAAAAGCCCCCGGAAGATGTCAAGCCCAGAACCTTGGCAGATGCGATCGCCGAGCAGGAGTTTCTAAAAAAGGCAAAAGCCGGTCTGCTTGTCGAAAAAACGGATAAAAGCGCCCCGGACAAAAGCGACCATGCGCGGACATTTAATGTGTTTGTGGATGGTGATTATTTCGAGGTTGCCGTGGATGAAGTCGGCGGCTCACCGGTCGTCAGCTACGCCCAACCGATGGCCGCGGGAGTGCAAATGCCGGCAGCAGCACCTCCGGCCGCACCAGCTGCTCCTGCTGCGGCTCCCTCCGCCAAAACACCGCAAACACCAAAAGTTAGAGAAACTAAAGCCGAAACCCCGGATGCAGCGGTGGAGGGCACACCGGTTACCGCACCCATGCCCGGCATGATTGTCAACTATGCCAAAATTGTCGGGGATTCCGTCAGCCAGGGCGAAACTGTGGTTATTTTAGAAGCTATGAAAATGGAAAATTCCCTGCCGGCTCCGGCCAGCGGAACCATTAAGAGCGTTAATTTCAGCAGCGGCGATTCGGTCGCCAAAGGTGAGGTGCTTGCCGTCATCGGCTAAAGGGGTCATCCTTTGGCAATCCGTAGGTTTCAAGATTTCAGTTGTCTCCAAAAGGGGTAAATCCAAGGTTTCAGGTGTCAGGTTTCGGGTGTCAGCATTGATCAGGCTGAAACCTCGCGAGTTCAGATGCTGAATACTGACACCTGACACCCGAACACTTTAAATATACCTGACACCTTTTACTGTAAGCACTGAGCCTTAAAATGTGCCGTAATCGGAGATATTGAAAATGAAGATCCACGAGTATCAGGCCAAAGAATTGTTTAAGAACTACAGCGTTCCCGTTCCGGAAGGCGGGGTTGCTTTTAAAGCGGACGAGGCCGTTGCTGTTGCGAAAAAATTGGCAAACTATCCGGTGGTCGTCAAAGCCCAGATTCATGCCGGGGGTCGCGGCAAAGGCGGCGGCGTAAAACTGGCTCGGTCGTCTGATGAAGTCCGGCGCGCTTCCGAGGAAATTATCGGAATGACCCTGGTGACCCACCAGACCGGTCCTCAGGGCAGATTGGTAAATAAAGTTTTAGTTGAACAGGGCCTGAACATTGAAAAAGAGCTTTATCTGAGTATTATTCCTGATCGCGCGTCGGCCCAGATTGTTGTTATGGCGAGTGAGGCCGGCGGGGTAGACATCGAAACGGTGGCCGCCGAATCGCCGGAAAAAATTATTAAGGTCCACATTAATCCGCTGCTGGGCATGCAGTCCTATCATTGTCGCACGCTGGCTTTTGGATTGAATTTAAAATCGGCTGTCATGAAGCCCTTTATAACCATGTTAAAGAATCTTTACCGGCTTTTTGTTGACTATGATTGTTCATTGGTTGAAATCAATCCGTTGGTCATTACGTCCGAGGAAGCCGTGATGGCGCTGGACGCCAAATTGAATTTCGATGATAACGCCCTGTTCCGGCATCCGGACGTTCAGGATTACCGTGATATTGATGAAGAAGACCCGCTCGAGGTAGAAGCCTCGAAATTCAACCTGAACTATATTAATCTGGACGGCAATGTGGGCAACATGGTCAATGGTGCCGGATTGGCGATGGCTACCATGGATATTATCAAGCAGGCCGGAGCAGAGCCGGCAAATTTCCTGGATGTCGGTGGCGGCGCCAGTGCTGAAATGGTTGAAAACGGATTTCGAATCATTTTAAGTGATAAAAATGTCAAAGGTATTCTGATCAATATATTTGGCGGAATTTTACGCTGTGATGTTCTGGCCAACGGCGTTGTGGAAGCCGCCAAAAAGGCCGGGATTAACAT
>JASFTL010000423.1:0-4139 GCA_050053555.1 Desulfobacterales bacterium | reverse complement strand
AATCAACTTATCATTCTCATATAAAAACAAGGTCGCCTCAGAATCTCGAGGAATCAAAAGCCAGATTTCTTCGCCGGCTTTAACGTAGTCATCAAAGAGGTCATTTGTAAAGCCGGAACTGTTCAGACTCACCCGAATGCGTCGCTTCAGAAAGCCAGAGTCCAGGCGATAACTGAAAAGACTGGCCGCACGCTGTCCATACGGCTGCCCGGGTCTTTCCGTTTTCGATTCTCGATTAATCAACAGACTCACAGGGCTGGAGGCGATCACGCGATGACCGGAAGTCGGCGTTTGCTTTACGATGATGTTTCGAGGCTTATTTTTGCGATGCGTAGATTTTATCTCGCCGATGACCAGCTTTGCTTTTTCAACTGATTGTATTGCATCCTCTAAAGTCAAGCCGATCAGATCAGGCATTTTAAATGCTTTGGGCTGCCCGCCCATACTGATTAAAAGATCGACACACCCGCCCCGGGAAACCATCGTTCCCTGTGAAGGTACCTGGGCAATGATATGATCTTTTTCGACCTTTTTATGGTAGGTGCGTGATAATTCACCTTGGCATATGCCGTACTCTTCCAGGATAATATTGGCCTGCTGAACCGAAAGGTCGAGCAGATTGGGCATCGAAACTGTCTTTGGGCCCTTTGATAAAATGATTTTAACATCCCGGCCTTTCTTAATTTCGGCGCCCGCTTGTGGTTCCTGAAAAACAACATAATTTTTGGGAATGTCGGCGGTGTATTCTGATCCCTTTACTTTTGTGTTTAGCTCCAATTCGGTCAATAACTCAAGGGCATAGACGACATCTTTACCCTCAAGACTCGGCACAATAACCGTGTCTTCGCTTTTGATGATAAGCGCAAGGGTGAGATAAGCACTGATACCGGCCACCAAAATAAAGGCTAACCCAAGGCCGGCTATTTTTGTTATTTTAACAATCACTCTATTTTTCTCAAACGTGCCATAAAAAAGCCGTCCATATTATCTAGCAGCGGAAGGGTTTTAATTCCGATTTTGCGTTCAACCGGCGATTGCAGCGTTTCAGGAACTATGCCCAGACTCTTATCTATAACAAATTCTGGGTGGTTTTTCAAAAAGTCATGAATCACAGCTTCATTTTCTTCGGGTTCAATACTGCACACGGAATAAACCAAAATGCCCCTGGGTTTAAGGATGCGGCAGAGATTTACCAGAAAACGCTTTTGTATGT
This sequence comes from Desulfobacterales bacterium, assembly GCA_050053555.1. Classification (GTDB taxonomy): domain Bacteria; phylum Desulfobacterota; class Desulfobacteria; order Desulfobacterales; family JAHEIW01; genus JAHEIW01. The sequence goes on along the minus strand of JASFTL010000423.1, from coordinate 2,926 downwards.
CAGCGTGTCGCTTTAAATCCGCTTCAGCTGAATTCCACTTAATATCCGGATTGCGCCTCAGCACGCCCAGACCGGAGCAGGGGGCATCCAGCAGAACACGGTCAAAAAGGCCAACTCGGTTTTTGTCCAAAGATGAATTCAGATCATGGTGGCGCGCATGTACAATGGATACGTTCAACCGCTGCATTTCAAAATTCAGCTGCTGAAGCTTGTTTTCATCTTTATCGATGGCCGCAACACTGCCTTTATTTTGCATGAGTTGGACAATATGGGCGGTTTTGCCGCCGAGTCCGGCACACGCATCCAGCACCGTTTCGCCGGGCTGGGGGTTTAGCAGCAGCGAGACCAGCTGGGCGGCTTCGTCCTGAACCTGAAACCAGCCTTTTTTAAATCCTGCAAGCTCAGGAATTGATTTTTTGGGGTTCCTTATCTCAATGCCGTCAGGCGCAAAGCGTGTCTGCTCAACGTGTTCTGCCTCGTCTTCAAGGGATACAAACAACTCTGCGCGTGTTGTTTTGAGCGTATTTGTGCGGATGGTAATCGGTGGAATGGCGTTAATCGTTTCACACAGGGCTTTTGCCGTTTCCGGTTCGAAGCGCTTCAGCCATCGTTGCGCAAGCCATTTCGGAAATGAAGCGTGGGTCGCTAAAAAGGCGACCGGGTTATCTGCAAAAGTTGAAAACGGAACATTCTTGTAATTTTCGGACGCTTTGCGCAGTAACGCGTTGACAAAACCCGCCACCCGGGTTGTCGAAAACTGTTTGGTCAACTCAACTGCGGTGTTTACAGCCGCAGAATCGGGTACACGATTCAGATAGATAATCTGAAAAAGCCCCAAACGCAGGATATTTAAAACTTTGGGCTCAATTTTATGTATGGGGGTGTTTGAAAAATGGTCAATCATGTGATCCAATCGGCCCCGCCATCTTAAGACCCCATAAACCATGGCGCTAAACAGGGCCCGATCCCTTCTGGATCCAAACTGCTCTTCACCGGGTATCTCGGCCAAAATACCATCCAGTGTTTTATTGCTATCCTGGTTTAACGTGTTTAATACATCTAAAGCGGTTTTGCGTGCGTCATAGGCCATCATGCTAATAGGCTATTTCAAAATTAACGGTTCATCTTGGAAGTTGGAGAAGAAAAGCTGCCATCGGATGTTGAAGGCATTTTTGAGATAGATTCAAGACAGAACGGTCCCCGGCGGCAACCGATATCCCCGAAGAAAATCTGCAATACCGAGCCGTTTTCCGGAGGGGCCCTGAATTTCTAAAATGGATAATGCACCCTTGCCGGTGGCCACACGCAATTCATCGGGAAAGGCTCTCAAGACCTTGCCGGCGGGCTCTGTTATGCTTTCTGAAATTGGTGCGGCTTGAATTATTTTCAGTCGCTTTTCATTATGAAAAGTAAAGGCTCCCGGCCACGGCGTCATGCCGCGGATAAACGCTTCCAGATTTACGGCGGGTCTTTGCCAATTGATATGCCCATCCTGTTTTTTCAGCATCGGCGCATACGTCGCCTTGCTGTGATCCTGTGGATTGGGCTTTATTTTGTTGGCAGTAAAATCCTTTAAGGTTTTGATCAAAAGTTCAGCCCCGACGACTGCCAGCCGATCGTGCAGTGTGGCGGCCGTATCTTCAGGGTATATCGGCTCCTCTTTTGCGAGCAGTATATTACCGGTGTCCATGCCTTTGTCCATAAGCATAGTCGTGATACCGGTGTGCGACTCGCCGTTGATGATTGCCCACTGGATGGGGGCCGGGCCGCGGTATTTTGGAAGCAAAGAGGCATGAACGTTAATGGTGCCAAATTTTGGCAATTGAAGTATTTTTTCCGAAAGAATGCGGCCAAAGGCGATGACCACAATGAAATCGGGTTGAAGGTTTTTTATCTGAGACGCAAATTCGTCGCTCTTGAGCGTTGAAGGCTGAGAGATGTTTAGATTTAACGCCAACGCTTTTTTCTTCACCGGCGGCGGGACAGGCTTGCGTCCCCGTCCTTTGGGGCGATCAGGCTGGGTTACGACCAGCGCAACCCGATAATCTTCCTGAGAAAGTAAATCGAGCGTCGGCACGGCAAAATCGGGCGTGCCCATAAAAATGATCGTAAATTTTTTCTTCACTTGGTGCGCAATTTCTTTTTCATCCGGCGTGTATAAAGCTGTCTTTTGAGGGCGCTGATATGATCAATGAATAATTTGCCGTTTAAATGATCAATTTCATGCTGCAGGACGATCGCGAGCATACCCTCAGCTTCCAATTTCACCGGGCGACCCTCGCGGTCAACCCCTTCAACGATAATTGATGCGTAACGCTTCACATCTGCCCGGAACTCCGGAACGCTCAGGCAGCCTTCGTTTTCAGAAAGCATTTCGCCTTTCTGATCAACAATACGGGGATTGATAAGCACCTGCAATGAACGGCCCTGCTCCGCGGGGGAAACATCATAGATGAGCACGCTTTTATCCCAGCCCACCTGAATTGCCGCCAACCCGACACCGGGAGCGTCGTACATGGTGGCGGCCATCTGATCGATCATTTTTTGAACATCGCCGTCGATATTCTCCAACTCACGGGTGGGTCGGCGCAATATATTATCCGGGTAAGTATGGATTTTAAGTTTTGACATGATCAATTAAGGTGCATGAGCGAAGCTGCAATGCTTTGCTCTGAGTATTATCTCATAAAAACAAAATGTTTTTCAATCCATTTGCAGCTCGGCCGGTTTTTTTTCCAATGAAATCTGCCAGATGTTTACGCTGGTGATAACGGCAGAAACAAAACCGACAACGACAACAGGAAATAACTGAATGGCATGATTGGCCAGTGTAAAACCGGCAGCAGTGTTTGCTGAAATGCCAAACAAGGCAAGGGCAAAAACACCTCCCGCCTCCCACAATCCCCAAAAGCCGGGGACCGAGGGC
>JASFTL010000422.1:0-4177 GCA_050053555.1 Desulfobacterales bacterium | reverse complement strand
GATACAATCCGGTTTTTGCCGCTGCGCTTGGCAACATACAGTGCCCGATCTGCGCGACCGGTAATAGTTTCGGGTGTATCGTCTTGGCGATAGGCACTCATGCCGATTGAGACCGTTGTTGGTCAACAAATCTTCGAATCCGTTTCTTTTGGCCGAAAACTCATGCCATCCGCTACGCGGGTGGCCCCTGTCTCAGGCTGCGCAAAAATGAGAAACGCACCCGCTGGTTCTTTCAATAAAAAGACCGACAGTTTTATTTTTAGATGATCAAATTGACTGTTTTTAATATAAATACTGCCCTCGCTCGGAGAGCCGGGATCTCCCAAGGCCTTTTTTTTCGCACCGGAGATCACACATTCAAGTGAACGGGGGTGCACAATTTGTTCAACACCCATTCCGATGAAACCCTTGTCTGCAATCCCACAAAGTTTGGTCATCTCCAGATTGCCAGCCCAAAAATACAGGTCTTTCACCACTGCCGCTGGAAAATCGAATTGATGAATAAAATAAAGTCGCGGATAATAGATATCATGGTAGTAAGAACAGGTTTCGCAATGCCTCAAGCAGCCTAATGTACCGCTGCTGCGCGCGCTGAAACAAACCTGCAATCTATTTTTGAAGGTGATGCATCGCCGACAATTTTGCCCGTGGGAATTGTCCTGATGATAACGCCAGCAGTACTGAAAACTTCGAACAGCAGGCCCTTTCAAATTCTCTTTTTCAAGTTGCGGGGGAATTTTTTGTCCACTCGATTTTAAGAAAAACAGCAGATCCTGGACCGGTATCATGTATTTCTTCCCTGCCCGGCTGGCCGGAAGCTTTTTGGAACGAATCCAGTACCCGACGGTGGTGCGCCCGACACCGCAAATAGCGGCTGCCTGAGTCACGGATACGGTTTCCTGAAGTTCTTTTATCAAATGCCAAATCTCCCCTTGAGCAAAAGAATCTATAATGCTATCGGCATTTTGATCAAAAACTTAATCAAATAAACCGCTTTGATGAATCGACTTCTCCAGAAATCGGATAAAAGATTGGCGGTCAATACGTCTTTGGGGTTAACAATTCGCAAATTGCGAATTCTTTTTTTGCATTTTGCGAATTTTCAACGGTTTGCTTTGGAAGACCAAACGGGCGATAAAATTGGGTTTTCCCGAAAATTCGGTCGCTGGTTTTCATGCATCGGTATACTTTAACGCTCTTAATTTATGTATCTTGTCGAATTTTAACGATCCGCAAATTGACCGTATTCATATGATTGAAAGGATGAATTTTTTGCCCAGTTAACAGCCGATTGACAAAAAGTTGTGCAATTTGCGAGTTTTACACAAAAATCGGAAAAATGAAGAAATGGGCAATCCATCTCTGTTTCGATTATAACCATCTGTAAATATTTACAAAAAAAAATTGATCGCGCTATTCTGGCAACCGCACAAAGAAATGGATATTGGTTAAATCGAATGGCATAATAGTTGCATAGATATGTAGCAACAGGAATGAAGTTTCCTCCTTTCCTTCATTCCCACCTCCGACGAACCCTGTTAGGCACCCCCCCCTAACAGGGTTTTTTTTGCCTCGACAACATTTTGGCAAAACCTGTCAAGGCTTTGTCAGAATTTTTAGCAATATTGGCCGATTTTCAATTCGACGTCCGAATAATTGTACTGATTCGTCGCCCGCTCAGGTTATTCGCATGTTTCTGGAGTCGTCGCAGTGGGACTCAAGAATCCTGTTATTTGGCATGCCAATTGCTGTTACTTATACATGGCCGCAAAAATGCGGCATTCAGTTACTATTCGCTCGTGCGTAAGACCGCCATCTCCAATCGCGGGCCAATACATCGCCTTCATATTGCCGGCAGGGTATGGCGTATGGGATTAAAACGAGCCGCATCAAAGGATGTGCCTATGACAACTCAAGATACAATTGAATTCATCGAAACTAAAATCCAAAAACTTCCGCTGATCGACTCAGAGGTCATCGAAATTATCACCTTGTTAAACAATCCGGCCAGTAATTTTGAGCAAATCGTTCAAAAATTATCACCGAGCCTGGCAGCCCGGTTTCTAAACATCGCCAACTCGGCCTATTATGGTGGACGCGAAGTCCGATCAATCAACTATGCGGTGCAGCTGCTCGGATACGCCAAGATGAAAGATATTCTGATAACCTCCATATTAATGGATCACTTCACCAAACGGTTGAAAGATTTCGATTTTGAAAAATTTTTGAAGCAGGCCCAGTTATGTTCGACCCTGTCCAAGGTCTTAGGTGAAATAACTGCTTTCAATCAACTGCAGGATCTTTTTACAGTAGCCACCCTTCAAAATATAGGTAAGCTGGTCATAGCGGTTTATTTTAAAAAGGCCCACCAGAAAATCGTGGCCTTGAAAAAAACGGCGGGACTGCCGTCCTGTGAAGCGGAAAAACGAATTTTAGGGATAAGTCACGGCGAGATTGGGGCCATGGTGTTGGAACGCTTCAAAATACCGCCGCAAATCTGTGATGCCGTTAGATTTCATGATCCGCATGACACCGATCTCCCTGTAGAAAATGATAATTACCTGCAACATATCGCCCGTATGGCGACGAAGATTGTCGGTCGATTCTCCCTGCCGGAAAGTATTGCACCCATGGACCTTTATCACATATTGCGCGCCACCGTTGAAGAGGGGAAAAAGAATTACCGCGAACAGCTCCACACTCAATTACGCTCTAAAGGTTATCAAGAGATCTTTCCATCTTTACTGGAACAGGCGTCTGATCTGGTATGCAGTGATTTGAAAGCCCATTTGCCTTTAAGAGTTTCAACGACAACGCGTGTTGCTGAAAAACCCTAACCTGTAAAAGCGTGTGGCCGACGGCGACGAAAGGGCAAAACAACGGGGAAGATATAGATTCTAATTTTCAACGTCGGCAACTGCCGGGGGGGTTCTTTTTTTCTTCTCGGTAAATAGCAGACAGTCTTTACCCTTCATAATGCTGCGGACTTCATTAATCGGGTAGCGCCGACTTTTAAATCCCATCCCGCGACAACCGTGAGGAAAATTCGGATTCCAGGTCACAAAATAATAAACACATTTATGGCAATCAATACGCATCAGGCAAGATTTCGGAATGTAGATTGCAGATTTCGGATTTTATACCGCTTTCCATAATTATGTTCCGAATGAGGGAATGGCGGCATAAGTGCGATCCATCTGATATTTCAATCGGCAATCCGCAATCTCAAATCCGCAATTGAATTTATTAACCCCCGTCCCGCAGATCGACCCGAATTTCCATATCTCTGAGCAGATCCCATGCATCCTTGCGCTGGGCATCAGAACTTTCACCAACGACATAAATAATCGCCTGGATGACCTCATCACTGAATCCAGCCTTTTTGAGCTCGATGATATCCTGAGCAGTTGCAAATTCAATCGAGCGAACATCTTTGCCATAAATGATGGGAGCCGTATCCTTGAGAAAAGAGCCTTCTTGAAGGACCATCTGAATGGTTTTTTCGCTAAGACCAGCTTTTTTCATGTCGATGATTTCCTGCACGTTAAAGGCAGCGGTCTCAACGACTTTTTCCCTGATGACAACTTGAATCGTCTGGTCGCTGACACCGGCCGCTTTTAAGCGCACAATACTTTCACTATTGAGTCCGGATATGGGATGGGTGATGATGAATATCAGCAAAACGATACAGCCTATAATGGTTAGCGTTTTTTTCATTTTTTATTTGAGAAAATTCACAAGCCCCGGCTGAATGATCCTTGCAGTGGTGGCAAGGGTGGACTGATACGCAAGCTCCAGGCTTTGCAGCTCCACAATTGCTTCGGTAATATCCGCAATTTCTTGCTTGTCCAACAGCGCCTCAATTTTAGGTTTGTAGTTTTGCCAATAGCTTTCGGTCGTATCCAGCTGATAAGAAACGGGGGCATTTGCGCCTCGAATATTTTGTAATTGGATATGGGCTTGATCAAGCAATTCTTGCTGGACAGATATTGCAGCCGCATCATCATTTTCCAAAGCAACAATTAAGTCTCGCATCGCATCGAACAAACTAACACCGGCAGGATCATGAAACATGACTCCTCCGTCCGCCGACATGGAGACATCGGTGTTTTCGGCGATAATGAATTGCACCTTCCCGGCATCACCATTGTATGAGACCGAGAATTGGTCGAATGTG
>JASFTL010000421.1:0-4196 GCA_050053555.1 Desulfobacterales bacterium | reverse complement strand
CGCGATAAATTATAAACGGATTTCGCATTTTTGACACCCTCAGCCACCATATGCATTTCATCCAATATTTCTTGAAGCTTTTTCCCACGGCCTAACTTTTTGCCGACCGTATAGTTTCGGCTGAGATTACCGGTACAGGTTAATACCAGATCTCCAAAACCCGCAAGTCCGGTAAATGTTCTCGGATTGGCACCCCGATGAAGCCCCAGGCGACGAATTTCTGTCATTCCTCTTGTCATAAGGGCAGCCCGCGTATTCAAACCCAGTCCGAGGCCGTCTACAATACCGGCTGCAATGGCAACAACATTTTTAACCGAACCACCCAGTTCAACACCAATGATGTCATCACTTGTGTAAACTCGGAAATATGTTGTCGCAAATACATGTTGAATTAAAGAAGCGATTGACGGATTCTTGCACGCGACCGTCACCGAAGTCGGCATTTTTTGAGCGACTTCTTTGGCAAAACTGGGTCCGGAAATCACCGCCAGCCGGTCTTCCTTAACTTCGGGGAGCGTCTCTTTGATGACGCCTGACATGGTCAGATGCGTTTTTTGCTCGATGCCTTTGGAGGCGGAGGCAAGTATGGTATCCGCAGAAAGATGCCCAGCCATTTTTTGAGTCACGTCTCGCATCACATGTGAAGGCACGACGATCACAATTAGATTCTTACCCGATATAATACCTGTCAGGTCATTTGAACAGGAAAGCTTGGGCGAAAGGGTATGCTCTGGCAGAAAAAGTTTATTCTTGTGAAATTCTTCAATTTGGCTCTTAACCTCTTTTTCAAAAGCCCAAAGTTCGACCGGGTAACCTTTGCATGCCAGCAGGTCGGCAATGGCCGTTCCCCAACTTCCGGCCCCCACAATGGCCATTTTGAATTTCTTCGGATCAATGTCAATTTCTGTTTTCATGTATAAAATCCATTCTGAAGCCTCTATTCTTCTTTTTCTGCCAGCCTCGCAGCGCCGACAACGCGCTCCTCAGATTCCATCCCCATCACTTTTACACCCTGGGTATTGCGGCTAATGACAGAAATTGAACGAATCGGCATTCGAATCACCTTACCAATATTGGTCATCAGCATCAAATCGTCATCCTCAGCAACCAGTAAGATGGCCACCACAAGCCCGTTACGCTCGGTGGTTTTGATCGCAATTACGCCTTTGCCCCCACGTTTCTGGACCGGATATTCATCAATGGAGGTTCGCTTTCCATAACCATGTTCGGTCACGGCAAATAGGGTTTGACCATGGCTGAGGACTTGCATGCCCACGATCTGATCGCCTTCAGCCAAACGCATTCCCCGAACCCCGGTAGCGACCCGGCCTGTCGCGCGAATATCGGATTCGTGAAAACGAATGGATTTTCCCATGCGCGATCCCAAAAACACATTTAGGGTTCCATCGGTGATACGGGCGGCGATCAATTCATCGCCCTCAAGAAGATTCAGCGCAATGATGCCGCCGGATCGCGGGCGGCTGAAGGCCATCAAATCCGTCTTTTTAATCAACCCATTTTTGGTTGCCATCAAAACGTGATAGCCCGGCTCAAATTCCGGTACGGCCAAAACGGTCGTCAGCCTTTCATCTTTTCCGAAATTCAACAGATTTACAATTGCCTTGCCCAAACTCATACGGCCGGCCTGAGGAATATCATAGACCTTTCGCCAATATACTCTCCCCTGATTGGTAAAGAATAAAAAGGTATGGTGGGTGGAAGCAACAAACAAAAGCTCTACGAAATCATCGTCTTTGGTCCCCATCGCTGTCTTGCCTTTACCGCCGCGGCGCTGGTTTTTGTAAAGTGTGATGGGATTGCGCTTAATATATCCGCGTTTAGAAATAGTGACAATCATATCCTCTTCGACAATCATATCTTCGATCGTAATTTCTTTGGTCTTTTCGATAATTTCCGTATAACGCTCATCCCCGAACTTCTCCTGGATTTCTGAAAGCTCCTCCTTAATAATATTGAGCACCAGCTTCTCGCTGGCAAGGATCTCTTTAAACCGGGCAATATCCTTGATAATATTTTTATAATCCTGCTGAATCTTATTGCGTTCGAGACCGGTAAGTCGCTGAAGTCGCATATCCAAAATAGCCTGGGCTTGTTTTTCGGTGAGGCTAAATTTCTTCACCAACTGTGATTTGGCCTCCGGCGGTGATTTTGAGGCGCGAATCAAAGCCACCACGTCATCCAGGTTATCCAGCGCAATTTTTAAGCCCTCAAGAATATGTGCCTGATCTTCCGCCTTTCTCAGATCATAGCGGGTCCGTCGTACAATGATATCCTTACGGTGCAGAATGAAATAGTGCAGAATCTCCTTCAGATTCAGAATTTCAGGGCGTCCATTAACCACCGCCAGGAAAATAATTCCAAAACTGTTCTCCATGCGGGTATGTTTGTAAAGCTGATTGATGATCACGCCTGCAATTTGATCTTTTTTTAGCCCCAGTGCGATTCGCATCCCCTCGCGGTCTGATTCATCCCTGACATATCTTATGCCTTCGATGGTTTTGTCTCTGATCAGTTCAGCGATCTTTTCAATCAGCTTGGCTTTGTTCACCTGGTAGGGCAGCTCCGTAATCACTAAAGTCTCTCTCTGGGTGCGCTTATCTTTTTCAACAATAAGTCTCGCCCTGATGCGAACCGCACCTCGTCCGGTTTGATAAGCAGCTTTTATGCCTTCGGTTCCATAAATCATACCGCCTGTCGGAAAATCTGGACCCGGTATCAGTTGAATAAGCTCATCAACGGAAATTTCCGGGTTATCGATTAAAGCTTTTAGAGCTTCAATGACCTCAGACAGATTATGAGGCGGAATATTGGTGGCCATACCCACGGCGATACCGGCGGAGCCGTTAATCAGCAAATCGGGAATTTTGGCCGGCAGCACGGTCGGCTCAAGCAAGGATTCATCATAGTTGGGAATGAAATCAACGGTCTCTTTTTCTAAATCCTCCAGCATCTCATGCGCCAGTCGCATCATTCGGATTTCCGTATACCGCATGGCGGCCGGAGGGTCGCCATCAATAGAGCCAAAGTTGCCCTGCCCATCAACAAGCGGATATCGCATGGAAAAATCTTGGGCCAGCCGCACGATCGTATCATAAACAGCGGCATCACCGTGGGGATGGAATTTACCAATCACATCCCCAACAATGCGGGCCGATTTTTTGTACGGTTTGTTCCAGTCATTTTTCAACTCCCGCATGGCATAGAGAACACGCCGATGAACTGGTTTTAGCCCATCACGGACATCCGGCAATGCCCTGCCGATGATTACGCTCATGGCGTAATCAAGATATGATTTTTTCATTTCCTTTTCGATGCTGATTTCAGTAAGATTATCGCTCTGATACATCTCAACTCCCACATGCAAAAAAGTTTTTGGTTACCCGTTATTGGTCTTTTTCAAACATTGACACATCGATTTTATCCAAATCCTGACAAAGTCGATCCCTATCGGGTTCGTTCTACCAGCTGCTGATAACTCGCCTGATAGATTTCTGCCAGGGTTAAAAACGCGGTCACCACCAGGGGGCCATAGATAATGCCCAATATTCCAAACAGCTTGAGTCCGCCAATGATGGAAAGAAATACGATCAGGGTATGCATCCGCACGCGGTGGCCCACCAATCTGGGTTTAAAGAAATATTCAATGCCACTTGATAGGACGATATAGAATATCAGGAAAAATATTCCCGCACCGATGCGCCCTTGCAAAAATAAGAAAATCGCTGCCGGTACAAATACGCCGCCGATTCCCACTATCGGCAAAAAAGCCAAAAGCGCCATGATGACGCCCCACAGGAAGGGTGATTTTAATCCAAAAAGGGCAAAAACAATCCCGCCTAAAGTGCCCTGGATCAATCCGCCCAGGCCATTGCCCAGCAGAATTGCGGTGGCAATGTCTTTGAACTTTTGAATCAATTTTTGGTCCTGATCCTCCGGCAAAGGGGAAAGCTTTACAATAAAGCTGACCAGGCGGTGACTGTCAATTAGCAGATAAAATATAATTAAGAGCATGAAAAAAAAGTTGACGATAAATTTGAGGACATTGGTGGTGATCGATCTGGCTTGCTCATACAAGAAAAGCCCCACCACCCGGCCGACTTCGGCAATGGCACGATTGAGTTGCTCGCCGGAGATTTGAATTTTAAACTTGGCAAGGAACTGGTTAACGCTTTCAA
>JASFTL010000420.1:0-4197 GCA_050053555.1 Desulfobacterales bacterium | reverse complement strand
CAGGAGCCGCCACTGCAATTTCCGGAAATGAATTTTGCGACTTTTGTGGCCTCGTTAAACGCTTCGGCTTTATTGCATTTAGGAGCAATAGAAGATCCATCCTCCGGCGCAAAAAATAAAAACCTGCCGATGGCGAAACAGACGATTGACATATTAAATATGCTGGAAGAAAAAACCGCCGGGAATTTAAGCGAAGAAGAAGAGAACTTGTTGAAAAATATTCTTTATGATTTGCGAATCATGTATGTCAAAGAGAAACAGTAAATTTGCCCATATCCCTTCCATCTGGTAACCTCCTCTGTCGGCCGGTGAGCTTCCTGCCTGAATCTTATGTTTATTCGAATTGTTATCCGCACTTTCAACCCTTGGCCGCAATACGCGAGTGCTGACTGATAGAGCTGTAAAACTAAAAAGGAATGATCGTATGAACCAAGTGAACGCGTTTAAAAAAAAAGTGAGGCCAATGATCAACATTGCGTTTTTGGGTCTCCTGTTCGCATCTATAATACTCGCCTGCGACAATTCGACGTCGGACCTCTCGAGTCGTGCTGAAGATATTCAGAGCGGGATTAAAAATCTACCCACTGTGTTGGCATCCGATGCGGAAGCCACGCCCCTTAATCTCAAGATGGTGCCTAAAAGTTTCAGCGCTCTGGCTGCAACAGCCGGTCCGGCGGTCGTCAATATTCGTATCGTCGCGACGCTTGAAGGCAGAGGCCGGGTATTTCAACATTTTCGAAAGGAACCCTTCGGCGAAGATGATCGCATGAAAGAGTTTTTTGACAGATTCTTCGGCCAACAGCCTGACCGGAACTTCAAACGGCGCAGTCTTGGGTCCGGATTTATCATTGACGAAGAGGGATATGTGGTAACCAACAACCATGTTATCGAAAATGCGGATAAAATTCAGGTCGTCTTGAAAAACAAAAAGGTCTATGAGGCTAAAATCATCGGCCGGGATACCAACACCGATATTGCCTTAATCAAGATTCAATCGGATGATAATTTTGAGTTCGTGAGACTGGGCGATTCCGATGCACTCAAGATCGGCCAATGGGTTGTGGCGATTGGCAATCCTTTCGGGCTTGAAAATACGGTTACTGCCGGAATCGTGAGTGCCAAAGGCCGCATAATCGAATCAGGGCCCTATGATGACTTTATTCAAACCGATGCCTCGATTAATCCCGGAAACAGCGGTGGTCCGCTTCTCAATATGGATGGCAAAGTCGTCGGCATCAACACCATTATTTTTGCTGGTGGTCGCGGGATCGGATTTGCCATTCCCGCCAATATGGCCAAAAATGTTGTCGCGCAGTTGAAAGAAAGTGGAAAGGTTACGCGGGGCTGGTTTGGTGTGAGCATAAAGGATGTGCCGAATGATCTTGCCGAGTACTTCGACATTGAGGATAACAGGGGGGCTCTGGTAGCCGAGGTGGTTCCCGGAGATCCTGCAGATACTGCTGGCATCCGGCCAAAGGACATCATCGTTGAGGTCAACGGCCAAAAGGTTGAGGATAGCCGAGAACTTTTACGGCTGGTAGCTGCTTTGAACGTGGGCGAAACGGTTGAAGTCAAGGTGCTGCGCAATGGCAATCTTGAGAATTTTCAGGTTGAGGTTGCCAAACGAGATGATACCGAACGGACCGCAAAAAAAGCACCGCCAAAGGCCGATCCTGAGCTGGGTATCCAAGTCGCGGATCTGTCATCGGATGCCGCACGGCAGTTTGATGTCACCGACCATGAAGGCGTGATTCTGATCGGGATTAAATCCGGAAGCAGAAGCGAATATTCCGGACTGCGGATCGGAGATGTTATCAAAGGGGTGAATCGAGTCGAAATTAAAAACGTCGGGGATTACAAAAGAACCATTGACGAAGTGAAATCTGGTGAGTCGATTGCCTTCCTGATTAAAAGACAAAATTCGGGCTATCTGGTAGTCAAGGTCATAAAATAAAGGTTTCAGGTGTCAGGTTTCAGTTCTTTAAATTCTGAAACCTGACACCTGAACACTGAAACCTCAGTTGATAGCGGATGGAAACGACCCGAAGCTATAAACCTGAAGTAAAGACCAAAATATGGAAGGGTTATGAAGATACTCTCGCCCGCTAAAATCAATCTTTTTTTGAAAGTGCGCGGGAAGCGCCCTGACGGCTATCACGAATTGTTTTCTTTGATGTGCTGCATTACGCTTTTTGATGAGATTTCGCTTCAGATTGGCAACGGCGAGACCATCGAATTCCATTGCTCTCATCCCAACGTACCTGCCGATGACACCAACCTTGCTTATCGGGCCGCGAGCCTGTTTCAAGGTCAAATGGATTCAGCGCGGGGCATAAAAATCCATCTAAAAAAAAACATTCCGGTGGCCGCCGGTCTCGGGGGAGGCAGCAGCAATGCGGCCAGCATATTGCTGGCCCTAAACACCTATTATGGCCATCCTTTTTCCAGACAACATCTCATGGAAATGGGTCTTAAGCTAGGAGCCGACGTACCCTTTTTTATTTTTCAAAAACCAGCGATTGCCACCGGCATCGGAGAAAAATTGCAGGCCTTCGAGGGGGATTTGCCTTACCATGTTTTGTTGCTATATCCGGGAGTTACCGTTTCGACCGCAGAGACCTACCAAAACCTGAATTTGGGATTGACAAAAGCTGAAAAAAAACCTACAAGCAACCATTTAAAACTTAACAGGTTCAATCCGACGCGGCATTTAACCAATGATCTTGAGAGGGTTACAGCTTTCAAGTACCCTGAAATTGGTTTGGCCAAAGAAAAACTGTTAAATCTAGGGGCAGTCGGTGCGCTGATGAGTGGAAGCGGCCCGACCGTATTCGGCCTTTTCAACAGTGCCGAAACGGCAGAAGCGGCTTTGCAGACGCTAAGCTGTGATCAGGACGATCAAGATGCGCAGCTGTTTCTTGCAGATCCGATCCTCGATGCAGATCCTAAGCTAATCGTCGTCTGAATGGTGCTGCCGGAATTTGAGGAAACGCTTTAACCCATATACTGCGCCGCTGAAATTCACGTCTAAGATTTTGGGGCGTCGCCAAGCGGTAAGGCACAGGGTTTTGGTCCCTGCACTCGGAGGTTCGAGTCCTCCCGCCCCAGCCATTCGAATTTACAATTGACGATTGAAGATTGACGGATACCTGCTTAACAAAGAAAGAAAAGCGAATTGGGATGAGCTGCATGAAAAAGCAATGATAAAAAGATAGAAATCCTTCAATCATCAATAGTCAATCATCCATAATAAATATAAAATATATAATATCTGCGAGCGTTACTAAAAATCTTTTTGATCGCGAGCTTAACCTACAACCTACAATAGTTGGACATTGGTGGGCTAAATGGAAGGTATATCGATTTTCGCAGGCAATTCGAATCCTACCTTGGCAATTAAAATATGCGAATATCTGAACCTGTCTCTGGGCAATGCTCAGGTGAAAACGTTTAGTGACGGTGAGATTCAAATTGAAATCGATGAAAACGTTCGATCCAAGGATGTTTTTGTGATTCAATCCACCTGCGCACCGGTCAATGACAACCTGGTTGAGTTACTGTTAATGATTGACGCGCTAAAGCGTTCTTCAGCCAGAAGAATTTCCGCGGTGATGCCGTATTTCGGTTACGCCAGGCAGGATAAGAAGGTCGCTCCCCGGGTTCCCATCAGCGCCAAGCTGGTTGCGGATATGGTGACGGTTGCCGGTGCGAATCGGGTTATCACCATGGATCTGCACGCCGGTCAAATTCAGGGTTTTTTTGATATTCCCGTGGACAACATTTTTGCGGCACCGCTGTTGATCGAATACATCAGCAACCATTTTATGGATAATCTTGCGATCGTTTCACCGGATGCCGGCGGGGTTGAGAGGGCCCGGGCGTTCGCCAAACGGCTGAATGCGGATCTGGCAATCATCGATAAACGACGGTCCGCTCCGAATCAGGCCAAAGCAATGGCGGTCATTGGCGATGTAAAGGATAAAGTAGTGGTCGTCCTCGATGATATGGTCGATACGGCCGGCACCCTGACCGAGGCTGCGCATGCGCTCAAAGAGGAAGGGGCGAAGGAAATTCATGCCTGCTGTGCCCATGCTGTGCTCTCCGGACCTGCAATTGAACGGATCGTAAATTCGGAAATAAAAAACATGGTGGTCACCGATACCATACCATTAACTGAAAATGCCGCTGCTTGCGGCA
>JASFTL010000419.1:0-4197 GCA_050053555.1 Desulfobacterales bacterium | reverse complement strand
ACCCAATACAGCCTTCTGGGCGAAAAATGTCCGGAATGCGGTCAGACGGTCAGCTTTGAGGAAGGCTGTATTCTCTGTCACTTTTGTGGGTTCAATAAATGCGGCTAAACAAATTTTCCCTCCTATTAAATGATACAATTTATTCCCACGTCTTGCTGAACGCGTTTTATTATATAAAAACAGATGTGAAGTCCCGCCGTGAGATAATGCCATATGGCACAAATATAGGCGGGGCTCATCGAAAAACTTGCTCCTTTGCGAATTGGAAACGAATATCACAATAAAAAAGGCAGAACCTACTAGAGGGATCTGCCTTTTGATTTGAGTGATCGGCCCACCGGTGATGATTGAAAGCTAATTTTTATGTTTTCAGGCAGGTTTTGCAAAGCCCATCGACGCGCACCTCTACACTTTGTATCAATCCCGGAAACGTTCGCAGTATGGGTTCGGTATCAACATTAAGACTCTGCGGGTTTAAACATTCCATCTGACCGCAGCTTTTACAATAAAAATGCGGATGTGCCGGATGATGTTCGCTGGGGGCCAGGCCATAAACAAATGAGCGTCCACCCCCGCTAAGGCGTTGGACCAATCCACGGTCCACCAGTAAATCAAGGATCCGGTAGACGGTCACACGGTTAATCGAGGTGTTGCGCTCCAAAGTCTTATAGATATCACCGGCAGAGATTGGAAAGCGATGATTGCCGATAAGCTCTAAAACCCGCAGGCGGTTTCGGGTAATTCCAAGTTCACGCGCCTTTAAAAGATCAGAATAATCACATTGATGACACATGCTGACTCCTTATGGGTTTGTGCCATGTTGCTGGTTTGCCGCCGGGGCGGGTTTTGAATGACGTCGGTGGCCAATTATCAAGCGATCCGCTAAGAAATAAAGAAAAAAGGCAATGCTGGCGATTAAAATAATGGATGCGCCCGATGTCAAATCAAAGGCGTAGGACAGGCACAGGCCGCTGATCGTAAAAACAACTCCCAGCACGCTGGAGCCCATCATCATTTGAAAAAGAGATTTGGCATGTTTTTCGACGATAAACGGCGGAATGGTTAGCAGTGCAATCACCAGAATCAGCCCCACGACCTGGATCACCATCACAATGGTTACTGCCAGCATACCAATTAACGCAAAATAAAGCGCCCGAATCGGCACACCCCGAATGCGCGCAAATTCCTCGTCATAAGATAGCGCCAACAAATCTTGATAGAAATAGATGACAAAACCGGCAATCAATACACCCACAAACAGCATGATCCATAGATCCGACCCCGGTACGGTAAGAATGCTGCCAAACAGATAGCTCATCAGATCCACGTTGTATCCGGGTGTCAGGTCCAGCAATATAATGCCGCACGCCATTCCTGTGGCCCAAATCACACCGATGATGGTGTCGGCCCGGTGTTTGGCTTTCAGACTGACCGCTGCCATGACCATGGCCGCTGTAAAGGAAAACCCGAGGGTGCCGACCAGGTAAGGCCAGCCGAGAAAGAAAGATAAGCCGATCCCACCATAGGCGGCATGCGCAATCCCACCGGAAAGAAAAACGATCCGGTTGACAACCACCAGGGTTCCCATAATCCCGCAGATGACACTGGCCAGCAACCCGGCAGCCAGGGCATTACGCATAAATTCATATTGTAAAACTTCGAGCATAATTTTAATCCCGGTGATGCTTCAAAACCCGGTGGGGGAGTCCGTGGGCGACCAGTTCAACGGGGCACACCTCCTCATCGGTACACGGGTACATCTCTTCCAGCATCTCACCGGTTATTTCGGCCTGGTGGTGGTAGTGCAGGCGTTTGTTTACACAGGCGACGGATTTAACATAGGTTGAAATCGCCACCAAATCATGGCTGACAACCAGAATGGTAATGTCTTTGTTTAGCGCTTTGAGCATGCTGTAAAACTCGGCCTGACCTTTGGCATCGATGCTGGCCGTGGGCTCATCCAGAAGCAAGACTTCCGGTTGGCTAACCAGAGCCCTGGCGATAAAAACGCGCTGGCGTTGACCGCCGGAGAGCTCACCGATTTTGCTATCTGCAAATGCTCTGACTTCCATTCGTTCGAGAGCGTCGAGCGCATCCTGACGGCTTTGGGCGGAACTGCGCCCCCTTCTTTTGTTGGGATCCAGTTTGCCCATCAGAACGACATCAACAGCGGTGATGGGAAAACTGCGGTTAATGTGAACGTCCTGGGACACGTAACCGATGTGATGAGATGCCTTTTGTGTGGAATCCCCCATCACCCGGATTGATCCTTGATCAGGTTTCAGCAGACCCAGCATCAGTTTCAACAGGGTGGTTTTGCCTCCGCCGTTGGGACCGATCATGGCGATAAAATCCCCTTGCCGGATATCCAGAACGACGTCCTCAAGCACAGTTTGCCGGTCATAAGCAAACCAGACATTTTTTATTTCCACGATTATATCTTCCATATTATTTCTTTACGACCTTCATGCCGTCTTTGGTGTCCTGGACCTGGTACCCCAGAGCTTCAATTTCGGCGCGCAGCTGATCAGAGGTTGCAAAATCTTTAGCTTGGCGGGCCTTGGTGCGCGCATCAACCAGCTTCTGAAGCGCCTCGGGCAATGCTTGCTCTTTATCGATTTGATCCAGTCCCAACCCGAGGACACTGTCAAAATCCTGCATCGTGTTGCGTTTTTCGGCATGACTGATATTGCTTTTGAGCATCTCCTGAACGACCGCCATGGCCCGGGGCATGTTTAAGTCGTCATTGATGGCTTCATTAAATTTGTTTTTAAATTCGGTATTAATGAAACTTTCTTTATCGACACCGGCAGCACTCACCTGTCGCACCTGGTTTTGCAGATGCAGCAAGCCGTTACGAGCGGCTTCAATGCCATCATCACTGTATTCCATGGGTTTGCGGTAATGGGTCAAAAAGGCCGCAAAGCGATAGGCCAGCGGATTGATATTATTTTTGATAAAGGCATTTTCAAGGGTCAGAAAATTTTCCTCGCTTTTGGCCATTTTTTTGCCGCCCCGGATGATGAGAAAAGCCCCGTGCATCCAGAAATTGAAAAAAGGTTTGTCCGTGGCCGCCTCTGATTGCGCAATTTCATTGGTATGGTGAACGTCAATATGATCGGTACCGCCGCAATGAATGTCCAGCTGCTCGCCTAAAAATTTCATGCTCATGGCCGAGCACTCCAGATGCCATCCCGGAAAACCCACGCCCCAGGGCGAGTCCCATTCCATTTGCCGTTTTGAATCTTGAGGCGAAAATTTCCACAATGCAAAATCGGTGGGATTGCGTTTTTCCGGATTGCGTTCAACCCGTGCGCCTTCCTTTAGCGCTTCAAGGTCCTGGTGGGACAGCTTGGTGTAATCTTTGAATTTAGACGTATCAAAATAAATGCCGTCAGCGGTACGATAGGTGAATCCTTTTTCCTCCAGCATTTTCACCAAGGTAATCTGATCCGATATGGTGTCGGTTGCCCTCACCCAAATATCGGGCTCCAGAATATTCAAATCGGCCATATCTTTTTTGAAGGCCCGGGTGTAAAAATCGGCAATATCCCAGGCGCTTCTGCCCTCCCGAGCAGCGCCCTTTTCCATCTTATCTTCACCCATATCGCGATCACCGGTTAAGTGGCCGACATCGGTGATGTTCATCACATGTTTGACGGCAAATCCGTTATAAACCAACACGCGTTTTAAAATATCTTCAAAAATGTAAGTACGCAAATTTCCGATGTGGGCATGGTTGTAAACGGTCGGCCCGCAGGTATATAAGCCGACCTTGCCGGGTTTGATCGGAGTGAATTCTTCTTTTTTACGAGTCAGCGAATTGTAAAGATACAGTTTCATAAATGGAACGCTTTTGACGCGGTGTCAGGCTTGAGTTTTCCCTCTAAATTACACGATTAGTAAAAAATAAGGGAAGATTCAATAAAATTTATTGCTTGAAAAAAAGGGCACGATCGAAAGCGCAGGCAAACCGGCTGCACCCAACTGTCGGCCTGAGTTTAATCCTGCAGTCAGACAATGCTTATATGGGTTTTTCTTGACCTCTTAAATGTAAAGAATATATTTATGGTCTCAGGGTGAAAATGATTTTCGCCCGACGATGGCTGTGATTGATTAATTGAGTTGCGATATTTTAGAAAGAAGAGGAGATCCATATGGTTGCTTGGTTTACAGAGCTTAATCCAGTCGCGCAGG